>CANFVX010000139.1 GCA_947450495.1 Gammaproteobacteria bacterium | reverse complement strand
GTATCGCAAGGTCGCCAACAACACGGTAACCGACGATGTGGAATACCTGTCGGCGATTGAAGAGAGCCAATACGTCATTGCTCAGGCAAATGCGACGCTAGATGACAGCGGTGTGTTGGTAGACACCCTGGTGTCATGCCGGCACCAGAACGAATTCGCGCTGCTCTCACCGGATCGCGTGCAGTACATGGACGTCTCGCCCATGCAGATCGTTTCGGTGGCTGCTGCCCTCATTCCGTTCCTAGAGCACGACGACGCGAACCGCGCCCTGATGGGTTCGAACATGCAGCGTCAGGCGGTGCCAACGCTGCGCACCGAAAAGCCGCTGGTCGGTACGGGGATTGAGCGCGCTGTCGCCCAGGACTCCGGGGTTACCGTCTCCGCGCGCCGCGGCGGTGTGGTGGATTTGGTAGACGCCGCGCGCATCGTAGTGCGCGTCAATGACGACGAGACGAAGCCGGGTGAATCTGGCGTCGACATCTACAACTTAACCAAGTACACGCGTTCCAATCAGAACACCTGTATCAATCAAAAGTCGCTGGTCAAGCCCAACGACATCGTCGCTCGCGGCGATGTGCTGGCCGACGGTCCCGCGACCGATCTCGGTGAGCTCGCTTTGGGCCAGAACATGCTCGTCGCGTTCATGCCCTGGAATGGCTACAACTTTGAGGACTCTATCCTCATCTCCGAGCGCGTTGTCCAGGAAGACCGCTACACGAGCATCCATATTGAAGAACTGACTTGCGTCGCACGCGATACCAAGCTTGGGCCGGAGGAAATCTCCGCTGATATCCCGAACGTGAGTGAAGGTGCGCTTTCGAAGCTCGACGAATCCGGCATCGTTTACATTGGCGCGGAGGTCAATCCGGGCGATATTCTGGTCGGCAAGGTCACCCCCAAAGGCGAGACCCAGCTGACTCCCGAAGAAAAACTTCTTCGCGCGATCTTCGGCGAGAAAGCGTCGGACGTAAAAGACACCTCGCTGCGCGTGCCGTCTGGCATGAGCGGAACGGTGATCGACGTTCAGGTGTTTACCCGTGACGGCGTGGAAAAAGACGCGCGCGCGCTGGAAATCGAGCGCGCTGAACTCGCCCGCGTGAAAAAGGATCTGGATGACCAGCTCCGCATCCTGCAGGAAGACATTTACAACCGAGTCGAGCGTTTGCTGATCGGTAAGAAAATCGAGAAGGGTCCTCGCAGCTTCGGCGGCGCCACGGATAGCCTCACGCTTGATCAACTCAACAACATCAAACGCGAGCAATGGTTCGAGCTCCGCACCGCCAGCGACACCGTCAACGAACAGGTGGAGCAACTGGCCAAGCAGATCGATCGTCACAACGAAGAGTTTGCGGACCAGTTTGAAGAAAAGCGCCGGAAGCTGACTTCGGGTGACGACCTGCAGCCTGGCGTTCTGAAGATGGCGAAGGTCTATCTCGCGGTCAAACGTCGCCTGCAGCCGGGTGACAAAATGGCCGGCCGCCACGGTAATAAGGGCGTGGTCTCGATGATCGTCCCGGTCGAAGACATGCCTTACATGGCTGATGGCACGCCTGTCGATGTGGTGTTGAACCCGCTTGGTGTGCCTTCGCGCATGAACGTGGGTCAGGTGCTTGAGACCCACCTCGGGTGGGCGGCGCGTGGCATCGGACTGAAGATCACGAAGATGCTCGCCACCATGGCGGAGACCTCAGAAATTCGCCATTTCCTCAACCAGGTGTACAACGCCAGTGGCCGTCACGAGACGCTTGAGGAGCTGACCGATCCGGAAATCCGGGCGCTTGCGCACAATCTTCAGGCCGGCGTGCCTATGGCCACGCCCGTGTTTGACGGCGCGCATGAGCCGGAAATCAAACAGATGCTCGAATTGGCCGGCCTGCCCCGTAGCGGCCAGACGCGCTTGTTCGACGGCCGTACGGGCGACGCCTTCGACCGCGAAGTCACCGTTGGCTACATGTATATCCTGAAGCTGAACCATCTGGTTGATGACAAGATGCATGCGCGTTCGACCGGGCCATACAGCTTGGTCACTCAGCAGCCGTTGGGTGGTAAGGCGCAATTCGGCGGTCAGCGTTTCGGCGAAATGGAAGTCTGGGCGCTCGAAGCCTACGGCGCCGCCTATACGCTGCAGGAAATGCTCACGGTCAAGTCAGACGACGTGAATGGCCGCACCAAGATGTACAAGAACATTGTCGACGGCGACCACAGTATGGAAGCGGGCATGCCCGAGTCCTTCAACGTGTTGCTCAAGGAAATGCGTTCGCTCGCGATCGATATCGATCTGGACCGCGAATGAACACCTTGTTGCACACAGCTAACGCACTGAAGAAGGGGTAATCAACGTGAAAGACTTACTCGACCTGTTCAAGAGCCACGCCCACGTTGAGGATTTCGACGCAATCAGCATCGGCCTGGCCTCACCGGATAAAATCCGGTCGTGGTCTTTCGGCGAAGTCAAAAAGCCGGAAACAATTAATTACCGCACGTTCAAGCCCGAACGCGACGGCCTGTTCTGCGCCAAGATCTTCGGGCCCATCAAGGACTACGAATGCTTGTGCGGTAAGTACAAGCGCCTCAAGCACCGCGGCGTCGTCTGCGAGAAGTGCGGCGTGGAAGTCACCCTCGCCAAAGTTCGGCGCGAACGCATGGGCCACATCGATCTCGCGAGCCCCGTCGCCCATATCTGGTTTCTGAAGTCACTCCCATCCCGCATGGGTCTGCTACTCGATATGACCCTGCGAGAAATAGAGCGCATTCTCTATTTTGAAGCCTACGTGGTGATTGAGCCCGGCATGACCGAGCTTGAGCGCGGCCAGTTGCTCAATGACGAGGCCTATCTCGAAGCGCTGGAACAGCACGGCGATGAATTTGACGCCCGCATGGGCGCCGAGGCGATATACGAGCTGTTGCGTTCGGTTGACCTTAAGGCAGAAATCCGCCGCATCCGCGAGGAGCTTCCGTCTACGACCTCCGATACCAAGCTGAAGAAGCTGACCAAGCGACTTAAGCTGATGGAAGGTTTCGATCATTCCGGCAATCGACCGGAGTGGATGGTGATGAAGGTGTTGCCGGTATTGCCGCCGGAACTGCGTCCGCTAGTGCCGCTGGATGGCGGTCGCTTTGCGACCTCAGACCTCAATGACCTGTACCGCCGGGTCATCAACCGTAACAACCGCCTCAAGCGACTGCTCGACCTGAATGCGCCGGACATCATCGTCCGCAACGAAAAGCGCATGCTGCAGGAAGCGGTGGACGCGTTGCTCGACAACGGCCGCCGTGGCCGAGCGATTACCGGTACGAACAAGCTCCCATTGAAATCCCTCGCGGACATGATTAAGGGCAAGCAAGGGCGTTTCCGCCAAAACTTACTTGGCAAGCGCGTGGACTACTCCGGTCGTTCCGTGATCGTGGTCGGCCCAACGCTCAAGCTGCACCAGTGCGGTCTGCCGAAGAAAATGGCGCTGGAACTCTTCAAGCCTTTTATCTTCAGCAAGCTTGAGCGCCGCGGGATGGCGACCACCATCAAGGCGGCCAAAAAGCTCGTAGAGCGCGAAGGCCCGGAGGTGTGGGACATTCTGGAAGAGGTGATTCGCGAGCATCCAGTGCTGCTCAATCGCGCGCCCACCCTTCACCGTCTCGGGATTCAGGCCTTTGAGCCTGTATTGATCGAAGGTAAAGCCATCCAGCTCCACCCGCTGGTGTGTACCGCGTTTAACGCGGACTTCGACGGCGACCAGATGGCCGTGCACGTGCCGCTCTCGATTGAGGCTCAGCTTGAAGCCCGCAGCCTCATGATGTCGACCAACAACATCCTCTCGCCCGCTAACGGCGACCCGATCATCGTGCCAACTCAGGACGTGGTGTTGGGTCTCTACTACATGACGCGTGAGTCCGAGGTGGCCAAGGGTCGCGACATGAAGTTCGCCGACGTGGCTGAAGTTCACCGCGCCTATGAAACTGGCGCCGCCACTCTGCATGCTCGCTGCAAGGTGCGCCTCACCCAAACAACTTTTGGCCCAGGCGGTGAAGAAACTGAAGCCACCACACTGGTTGAAACCACGGTTGGCCGTGCTTTGCTCTCATCGGTCTTACCGAAAGGCCTGCCTTTCGCGCTGGTGAACCAGCCGTTGACCAAACGCACTATCTCGCGCCTCTTCGATGCCTGCTATCGCAACGTTGGCCTCAAGGAAACCGTCATTTTCGCGGATCGACTGATGTACACCGGCTTCCACCACGCCACACGCGCCGGTGTTTCGATTGGTGTCGACGATATGGTCGTCCCCGATGATAAAAAGGCCATCATCGACCGCGCCGAGCTTGCGGTAAAAGAAATTGAAGACCAGTACGCGTCTGGTCTGGTAACGACCGGCGAACGCTATAACAAAGTCGTCGATATCTGGTCGCATACCAACGACCAGGTGGCCAAGGCGATGATGGACAAACTGGGGACGGAGACCGCTCTCGACGAGGCCGGCGTGGCCGTCAAGCAGAAGTCTTTCAACTCCATCTTTATGATGGCCGACTCCGGCGCGCGTGGTTCGGCCGCCCAGATCCGGCAGCTCGCGGGGATGCGCGGTCTGATGGCGAAGCCCGACGGCTCCATCATCGAGACCCCAATCACTGCGAATTTCCGTGAGGGCCTGAACGTTCTTCAGTACTTCATCTCGACCCACGGTGCGCGTAAAGGCTTGGCCGACACGGCGCTTAAAACCGCCAACTCGGGCTACCTCACCCGACGTCTGGTGGACGTTGCTCAGGATTTGGTTGTTACCGAAACCGACTGCGGCACCGAGCAGGGCATCACCATTGCCTCCCTCATCGAGGGCGGTACGGTAGTGGAAGCACTGCGCGATCGCGTTCTTGGGCGCGTGCTTGCCGAGGACGTCGTGCGTAGCGGAGTTGAAGAATTCCTGGCGCCGGCCGGCACGCTACTGGATGAAGCATGGGTGCAGCGTCTCGACGATATGGGTGTCGACGAAGTGACCGTGCGTTCGGCGATTACCTGCGAGACCCGCTATGGGGTTTGCGCAAAATGCTACGGTCGTGACCTCGCGCGCGGGCATCAAGTGAACGTTGGCGAGGCGGTCGGCGTCATTGCCGCCCAGTCGATCGGCGAACCCGGTACTCAGCTCACTATGCGTACGTTCCACATCGGTGGTGCAGCGTCACGAGCCGCCGCTGTGAGCAGCGTCGAAGTCAAATTCGGTGGCACCGTGCGCCTGCAGAACATCAAGGGTCTCAAGCGTGAGACCGACGGCGCCTTGATCTCAGTCTCTCGCTCCGGCGAACTCGTCGTCGTCGACGACATCGGTCGCGAACGCGAGCGCTATAAACTCCCATATGGCGCAATCATTGGCGTGCCGGATGAATCGCGGAAGCGTGTCGTCAAGCCCGTGAATCAGGGCACGTCTGTGACCGCGCGGGAAGTCATCGCCACGTGGGATCCTCATACCCACCCCATCATCACGGAAGTCGACGGTATTGTCCGGTTCAAGGACATCGTCGACGGAGTGACCGTGGCCCGTCAGGTAGACGAAATTACCGGGCTATCGAGCATCGTGGTGACTGACGCCAAGCAACGTGGCTCCGCCGCTAAAGATCTGCGCCCCATGATCCAGTTGGTAGATGCCAACGGGCGTGAGATCAAAATCCCCGGCACCGAGTTACCTGCCCAGTACTTCTTGCCGCCCAACGCCTTGGTCGCAGTTGAAGACGGCATGCAAGCCAAAATCGGCGAAGTCGTGGCGCGTATTCCACAAGAGTCTTCAAAAACCCGTGACATTACCGGCGGCTTGCCGCGGGTGGCGGATTTGTTTGAGGCCCGCAAGCCCAAAGAGCCGGCAATTCTGGCTGAGGCAAGCGGTACCGTAGCCTTTGGCAAAGACACCAAGGGCAAACAGCGACTGATTATTCGCTCGGATAACAACGACGAAATCGAAACGCTGATTCCCAAGTGGCGGCACGTCACGGTGTTTGAAGGCGAGCATGTAGAAAAAGGCGATGTTGTCTGCGACGGCTCGCCCGACTCGCACGACATCTTGCGCCTGAAGGGTGTGCCCGAGCTCACACGTTACATCGTCAACGAGGTGCAAGAGGTCTATCGGCTCCAGGGCGTGAAGATCAACGACAAGCACATTGAGGTCATCGTCCGGCAAATGCTGCGGAAGATCGAAGTCGCTTCATCTGGCGATACGCGTTTCCTTGCCGGCGAACAAATCGAGAAAGAACGTTTACTTGAGGAAAATGACCGCGCTCAGCGGGAAGGGAAGCAGCCGGCGACTCACCAGCAGCTTCTACTTGGGATCACCAAGGCTTCACTTGCGACCGAATCGTTTATCTCTGCGGCGTCCTTCCAGGAAACCACTCGGGTACTCACCGAAGCGTCGGTGTCCGGCAAGCGGGATGAGCTACGTGGCCTGAAGGAAAACGTTATCGTCGGGCGGCTCATTCCTGCGGGAACTGGGTTTGCTTATCACCATGACCGTCGCCGCCAACGTCGCTCGGGCGCGGAAGCCGCAAGCTTCGCGTTTAACACCCCGGTATTGGATGCGACGGCCAACGCCGAGACGACGATCGCCGATGATTCTGTGTCTGAATCGTTGTAAGCGTTGACACTGTGGAAAGAGCGCCAATATAATCCCGCTCCTGCGACGGGCCTCACAAAGGCCCTTCGCAATTTTCGCATCGAAAAACCCCGCTTACCGCTTACCACCGCAGCCCGTCCGGACTGCGATGGAGGGTCGTCCGGGTCAGGACGAGCGGGTTAAACGGCGAACGCAGACTCACTGCGACGCTCATTGATTGGGAAACCAGAGCAGAGGTTCTGCCCCTCGGCGGCGCAGTCGTCGCTAATTTGCACAGGCCCGATAAAGGGCCGGAGATGGAAAAGCCAGATGGCCACAGTCAATCAGTTAGTACGGAAACCGCGGCGTACCCAGAGAACCAAAAGCGCGGTGCCCGCTCTAGAGGCGTGTCCGCAGAAACGCGGCGTCTGTACGCGTGTCTACACGACGACACCGAAAAAGCCGAACTCAGCGCTACGTAAGGTCGCCCGCGTGCGGTTGACCAACGGCCAGGAAGTCACCACGTACATAGGCGGTGAAGGCCATAACCTGCAAGAGCACTCGGTGATTTTAATTCGCGGTGGTCGCGTAAAGGACCTTCCCGGTGTTCGCTACCACACGGTGCGCGGCACGCTAGACACCTCTGGCGTAAACGACCGCCGCCAAGCCCGTTCCAAGTACGGCGCGAAGCGTCCGAAAGCTGGCAAGTCTGCGCCTACCGGCAAGCCCGGCAAGAAGTAAGACAACAACCTAACGAACTCTGAGATCGCTACATCATGTCCAGAAGACGCGTCGCCGCTAAGAGAGAAATCCTCCCGGATCCAAAGTACTCGGATCAGGTTTTGGCCAAATTCATCAATATGGTCATGTCTGATGGGAAAAAGTCGACAGCCGAGAAAATCGTGTACGGCGCGCTGGATGAGATGACCAAGAAGGGTCGCGGCGAGCCGGTCGATGTATTCAAACAAGCATTGGGTAACGTGGAACCCAGAGTCGAAGTGAAATCTCGCCGCGTGGGCGGCGCGACTTACCAGGTTCCTGTAGAGGTTCGCCCCAATCGTCGCAGCGCGCTCGCGATGCGTTGGCTCGTTGATGCCGCCCGTAAGCGCGGCGAGAAATCCATGGGCCGTCGTCTGGCTGGCGAACTTCTAGATGCATTCGACAATCGCGGGACCGCGGTCAAGAAGCGCGAAGACACGCACAAGATGGCTGAAGCGAACCGCGCCTTCTCGCATTACCGCTGGTAAACGGCTCAGCCAAGCAACCAACGATAAGTCACTGTGGCACGCATTACTCCCATCGAACGCTATCGGAACATCGGCATTGCCGCGCACATTGATGCGGGCAAGACGACGACTACCGAACGCATTCTGTATTACACCGGTCGGTCGCATAAGATCGGTGAAGTGCATGATGGCGCCGCCACGATGGACTGGATGGAGCAGGAACAGGAACGCGGCATTACGATCACCTCTGCTGCGACCACCTGCTTCTGGCGGGGCATGGCGAAGCAGTTCGCTGAACACCGGATCAACATCATCGACACGCCTGGACACGTCGATTTCACTATTGAGGTCGAGCGCTCGTTGCGCGTACTAGACGGCGCGGTTGCGGTGTTCTGCGCCGTGGGCGGCGTGCAGCCGCAGTCTGAGACCGTCTGGCGTCAAGCGAACAAATACGGCGTACCTCGCCTGGCGTTCGTCAACAAGATGGACCGGGCAGGCGCAAACTTCCTTAGGGTTATCGAGCAAATGCATGAGCGCCTCGGCGCTCGCGTCGTTCCACTGCAGCTACCTATTGGGG
>CANFVX010000138.1 GCA_947450495.1 Gammaproteobacteria bacterium | reverse complement strand
CTGCCAGATTGAGACTCTGCCCATGAAACTCGCCAAACCGCATTTGGACCTCGGCCTCTTCACCACCAACATCGCCGCGCACGACGCCTTCTGGGGCGAAAGCGTTGGCCTGCGGCTCGACCACAAGCTGCCGGTGGGCAACGGGTGGGTGCAACACCGCTACGACGCGCACAACTCGGTG
Organism: Gammaproteobacteria bacterium; assembly: GCA_947450495.1. GTDB lineage: Bacteria > Pseudomonadota > Gammaproteobacteria. Next base: position 8,199 of record CANFVX010000138.1, on the reverse strand, counting down.
ATCAAGGTGAACGATTACGCGGCGGCGATGCCGGACTGGCCGGCCTCCGGCTATGTCGGTCTCACGATTGCCCGCGAGGGCGCGAGCCGCTGGGAAGGCCAGCATCCAGACGGCGGGCGGGTGCGCGTAGTGCCGCCAGGCACCGACGGCGTGGCGAAAATCGGCATCACGGTGAGCACGCCAAATCCGGCGCGCATGATGGCGTTTTATCTGAAGGCCATGGAGTTTGAGCAGGTCGGTCCCAACGTCGCGCGCTGCGGCGACAGCCTGCTGTTTGTAGAGGAGGGCCCGGGCGGCGTCTGGCATGAGGACTTCATCGCGCCGGGCTGGCGCTATCTCACGGTGCAGATTTTCGACGCCGACGAGGCTTGCGCCGGCATCGTGGCGCGCGGCGGGCAGTTGGCGCGTGCGCCGGTTAGTCTTGGGCAAGTGGCGCGCTTCGGCTTTGTGGCCGATCCGGACGGTAACTGGATAGAAATCTCGGCCCGCATGTCGCTGACCGGCATTGCGCCGAAGCCCGACGCTTAAGCGTTAGCCCAAGGCGTGGGGCACGCCGGCGGCGCTGAGCAGCGCCTGCGTTTCGGCCAGCGGCAGCCCCACCACGTTGGAGTAGCTGCCTTCAATGCGCTCGATAAGCGCCCCGCCCAAACCCTGAATGCCGTAGCCGCCGGCCTTGTCGGCCGGCTCACCGCTCGCCCAGTACGCGGCCATTTCGCCTAGGGTGAGCGGGCGAAAGCGCACGCGGGTGACGACTATGACCGCATGCTGCCGATCTGCTGCCGCCACCACCACGCCGGTATACACCTCGTGCCACTGACCGGCCAATAAGCGAAGCATGCGGAGGCCATCTTCGCGGTCAACGGGCTTGCCCAGGATTTCTTCCCCGCAAACTACCGTGGTGTCCGCCGCCAGCACCGGTAAAGCGCTGGGCGCGTGCAGGGCGCCCGCCGCCGCTTTGGCGGCGGCGAGACGCGCCACATAGGCGGGCGCGGCTTCGCTCACCTGCACCGATTCATCCACCGCCACATCGAGCGGCGCAAACGCCACGCCCAAGGTGCGCAGCAACTCGGCGCGGCGCGGCGAGCGGGAAGCAAGCCAGAGGGTGGGAGAGGTCATGCGCGGTGGTAAGGGTGGTGATTGAGGATGGACCAGGCGCGGTAGATCTGTTCGATGACGATCACGCGCACCAGGGCATGGGGCAAGGTGAGCGGTGAGAGTGACCAGACCTCGCGCGCGGCTGAGCGCGTTTGTGGCGCATGGCCTTCGGCGCCGCCGATGGCGAGTACCACGTCACCGCCGCGCATTCGCCAATCTTCAAGACGGGTGGCCAGCTGCTGGGTGGTCCAGGCCGCGCCGCGTTCATCCAGCGCCACCAGCCAGGCGTTGTCCGGCAGGGCTTTCAGCAGGGTTTGGCCTTCGCGCTCGCGCTGCTGATCAACGCTGGCCGCGCCGGTATAAGGCGCAATCTCACGCGGCCGAAAATCGAGCTGGCCGGTGAGTCGTTTGAGATATTCGTTGCTGGCTTCAGCCGCCCAGGCCGGCGGCCGGCGCGCTACACAGTAGAGGTGCAGCCGCACGGCCCGGAATCGAGCGGCCTAAACGGCCGGCTTGGCCGTGGCGCGCGGACGCTTGGCTGCCGCCGGCGCCTTCTTGGCGACAGCTTTTTTAGCGACGGCTTTCTTGGCAACGACTTTTTTGGTGGCGCCTGTGGTCGCTGCTGGCTTGGCGCGTGCTCCGGTGGGCGCTCTGGTGGGAGCAGCCGCTGGTTTAGCGGGTGCGACCGGGGCGGCTTCGGCCCTGGCCTTGGTTTTCGGTTTCGCCTTGGGCGGATTCAGCACCGGGGTAATCGGCGGGCCGGCGTCCCACAGCTTCTCCAGCTGATAGTGGGCGCGCGATTCGGGCTGCATGACGTGGACGATGACGTCGCCCAGATCGAGCAACACCCATTCGGAGGTTTGCTCGCCTTCCATGCCCAGCGGTTTGACCTTCCGCTTGCGGGCGGCGTCCGCCGCGCGCTCGGCCAGCGCTTTGACCTGACGCGAGGAGCGTCCGCTGGCGACGACCATGAAGTCGGCGATCGAGGTGAGTTTGCGGACGTCGAAGACTTTGATGTCTTCAGCCTTACCGTCATCGAGCGCAATGGTGACGATATCGAGAAGTTTTCTGGGGGTAACTGCCATCCGCGACATTGTGGCGGGCAGCGGCGCCGGGCACAACCAGAAGCGTCTCAATTCAGTCGCGATAAAGCCTTTCGCGATCAATCAGCGTCACCACCGCGGCGGGCGTGAAGTAGTCAACGCGGTGACCGGCCTGCAGCCGCGCCCGGATATCGGTAGAGGAAATGGGGAGCCGGGGAATGGGCAATACCAGCACGCGACCGGCGCGCGCCGCGCGGAACTCGGCGAGCGTCTCGCAGCGCGCCGCGGCCAGTTCGGGGATATCGGTCAGCGTGACGCCCGGGCGGGTGGCAATCACGAGGTTGGCGTAATCCAGCAACTCCTGCCAGCGATGCCAGCGGGGCAAAGCGTTCCAGGCATCGGCGCCGAGCACAAAATTGAGCGAGGCCTGGGGCTGTTCCTGCCGCATCTCAATGAGGGTGTCGATGGTGTAGCTGCGGCCACCGCGGCGGATTTCGCGGTCGTCGGCCACCAGTCCCGGCACCAGCGCCGCTTCAAGCATCGCCAGCCGCTGGGCGGGGCTGGCGGTGGGCGTGTCGCGCAGATTGGTCGTGGCCGTGGGCAGGAGACGGACTTCATCCAGCCCCAGACGCTCCAGCACCTCAATCGCGAGGCGCAGGTGCCCGTGGTGCACCGGGTCGAAAGTCCCGCCCAGAATGCCGAGCGCGGTGCTCAAGTGCGCAGATGCCCGTCGCCGATCACGATCCATTTCTGCGAGGTCAGCCCTTCCAGACCGACCGGGCCGCGCGCGTGGAATTTATCCGTGCTGATCCCAATCTCGGCGCCGAGCCCGTATTCAAAGCCGTCCGCAAAGCGGGTGGAGGCGTTCACCATCACCGAGCTTGAGTCCACTTCGGTGATAAAGCGCCGGGCGCGAACAAGGTTTTCGGTGACGATGGCGTCGGTGTGCTGCGAGCCGTATTGGCGGATGTGGGCGATGGCTTCGTCCAGGCCCTGCACGACCCGGATGGCCAGCACCGGCGCGAGGTATTCCTCGTACCAGTCCTGCTCGGTTGCCGGCAGGACATTGGGGTCGATGGCGCGCGTGCTCTCGCAGCCCCGAAGTTCAACGCCGGCTTCGCGATAACGGGCCAGCAGCAGCGGCAGCGCGCGCGGCGCAATCGGGGCGTCAATCAGCAGGGTCTCCATCGTGTTGCAGGTGCCGTAGCGCTGGCACTTGGCGTTGACCGCGATGGCAACGGCCTTGTCGAGGTCGGCGTCGGCATCGATAAACACGTGGCAGACGCCGTCCAGATGCTTGATGACCGGCATCCGCGCCTCGCGGCTCACGCGCTCAATCAACCCCTTGCCGCCGCGCGGCACGATGACGTCGATGTATTCCGGATGCGCCAGCATTTCGCCAACCGCCGCGCGGTCGGTGGTTGCCAAGACCTGCACGGCGGTGCCGGGCAGGCCGGCGGCTTCCAGTCCCGCCTGCACGCAAGTGGCGATCGCCTGATTGGAGTGATGCGCTTCCGAGCCGCCGCGCAGCACCGCTGCATTGCCGGATTTGAGGCACAGCGCCGCGGCGTCGGCGGTGACGTTGGGGCGGGCTTCGTAAATGATCCCGACCACGCCCAGCGGCACGCGCATCCGACCGACCTGAATGCCGGTCGGGCGATAGGCCATGTCCGTGACGGTGCCAATGGGGTCGGCCAGCGCGGCGACTTCGCGCAGCCCGGCGGCCATGGCGGCCACGCGCGCCGGCGTCAGGGTGAGACGGTCGCGCATCGCGGCGTCCAGCGCGGCGGCGGCTTCGAGATCCTGACGGTTGGCGTCCAGAATCGCCTCGGCGCTCGCGGTAATTCGCTCGGCAATCGCGACGAGCGCGGCGTTTTTCGCTTTGGTGGGCGCCTTGGCCAGCAGCACGGCGGCGCGACGCGCGGCCTGCCCAAGCGTGGCCATGTATTGAGAAACAGACGTGTCAGTCATGGTTTTACCTCACAAGAGCCAGAGACTCGGCCAGCATGCCCATACGGGGCCCGCCGGCCAGCGCGATCAATAAGGATTCCAGCGCCTCCCAGGGGTCGCCCTCGCCCATGCCCTTGGCGACCTGATCGATGCGCACGCTTTCGCGGAGCAGCGCTTCAAGCTGGGCGGGCGTATGGCGCTGAAGGGCGCGCCGCAGGAGCGGCTGACGGGAGGCCCACACGCGCTCGGCGGCAAAGCCCGCGTCAACGCCCCTGGCCGCCGCCACTTTCGCCAGCACGCGGAGCTCGCGCCCGGCCGACCAACTCAGCACCACCGGGTCGCTGCCTTCATCGCGTACGCCACGCAGCATGCGCACGGCACGTGCGATATCGCCGGCCAGCGCGCTATCCACCACTTTATAGACGTCGTAGCGGGCGCTATCGCTGACCGCCGCCAGCGCTTGCTCGAGACCGATGCGCGGCTCATCGACGAGCAGCAGCAAGAGGTCGATTTCTTGGGCCGCCGCCAGCAGATTGCCTTCGGTACGCACCGCCAGCAGTTCCGCTGCCTCGGGCGCCAAGGTTTTGCCGCGCGCGTGACAGCGCGCCTGCAGCCATTCCCGAAACTCGGCGCCTTCCGGCAGGCGACACCCAATCACGAAGCCTTGGGCATCAATCGCCCGCACCCAGGCGGCCTGCTGCTCATCCTTCGATAAAGCCTCGGCGGTCAGGATGCAGAAATCCTCCTGATCGCCGCGAGCGGTCCACGTGGCAATGAAATTCTGGGCGTTGGTATCGGGCTTTTTCTTGCCCAGATCGATTTCGAACACCCGCCGCCCCGCGAACAAGGACAGGCTCATAGTTTCGGCGTGGAGAAAATCCCAGTCGATGCCAGTCGCCACATCAAACCGCACCCGCTCTGCGGCGCCTACGGCCTGGGCGGCCCGCCGAATCGCATCGGCGGCCTCCAGTCGCTGCAAGGGCTCCTCGCCGTACACCAGATGAATGGACGGTAACGGCGACTTGCTGAGCGCCTGCGCGAGGCGTTCGGGCTTAAGGTTCACGTTTGGGCAGGCGCTGCGGGTCGATCGCTTCCATCCGGAGCGCCAGCGAGCGGGCGGCCTTTCGCTCCAGCTGCACGCGCGTGGTGCTTTCCACTTCCTGCGTGCCCAGCACCGAGCCTTCGTCGAACACAAAATCGTCGTAGAAGGAAAATCTTTCAGGCGCAATCAGCAAACTGCCGTTGGCGGCCCGGACTTCAAGTTGCACTTCCAGGCCGAGTTCGATTTCGCGCACCTTACCGGTGGCTGGGTCGACCGACAGCACGCGCCGGTCAAATTCCTCGTTACTTAATTCGACGATGATGTCGGCCGCCTCCCGCTTGCGGGCGATCTGGATGCCGGCGTAGCGCAGTTCAGCGGCGAACAGACTTTCGAGTTGGCCGTCCGCCAGCGGTCTCACATAAAACTTCAAGCCCGTGAGGGCAGTTTTGCGCGTGCCGCGAAGATACCAGCCGCCACAGGCCGAGAGACTCGGGGCGATGGCCGCACCGAGCATCAGACGGAGCCACTGGCGGCGACTTGGCATCGTTAGTTGGCGACGATGTTGACCAAACGGCCGGGCACCACGATGACCTTGCGCACCGTCTGGCCTTCCAGAAAGCGCGCGACGTGTTCATCCGCCAGCGCGCGCTCCTCGGCCAGCGCCTGAGAGGCATCAACCGGCAACAGCACCGTTGCGCGCTTCTTGCCGTTCACCTGCACCACAACTTCGATTTCATCCCGGGCGAGCGCGGCGGTGTCGACTATCGGCCACGCAGCGGTCGCCAGCACGGAATCATGGCCCAGAGCGGCCCACATGGCTTCGGTGCAGTGAGGCACGATCGGCGCGAGCAACAAAGTGCAGACTTCCAGCCCTTCCTGCATCACGGCACGGGCGTCATCCCCCGCCGTATCGAGCTTGCCGAGCGCGTTCACGAGTTCCATTACGGCGGCGATCGCGGTGTTGAATTTGTAGCGGCGGCTCACGTCGTCCGTCACCTTGGCGATGGTTTCGTGAATTTTCCGGCGCACGTTCTTCAACTCAGCGGTCAAGGCCCCGGCCTTGGGCGCGGGGCCACGGCTCACGTGCTCATAGGTCATGCGCCACAGCCCGCGCAGGAAGCGGAACGCGCCTTCGACGGCGCTGTCCGACCATTCAAGGCTTTGCTCCGGCGGCGCCGCAAACATGGTGTAGAGGCGAACGGTGTCGGCGCCGTAACGGTCGATCAGGGTTTGGGGGTCGACGCCGTTGTTTTTCGACTTCGACATTTTCTCAACCGCACCGATGGTGACTGACTCGCCATCCGCGCGCAGGCGGGCCGTGATGGCGCGGCCTTTGTCGTCAGTCTCGACGTCAACCGATTCCGGGTTGTAGTAGGTCTTTTTGCCGCTCGCGGCCTCGCGGAAATAGGTTTCCTTACACACCATGCCTTGCGTCAGCAGGCGAGTAAAAGGCTCGTCGGCGACCGCGAGGCCTGAGTCGCGCATGAGTTTGTGGAAGAACCGGGCGTAGAGCAGATGGAGCACCGCGTGCTCTATGCCGCCGATGTAAATATCGACCGGCATCCAGTAGCGGGCGCGTTCGTCGACCATCGCGTTGTCGCTGTCCGGGCAGCAGAAGCGCGCGTAGTACCAGGAAGACTCAAAGAAGGTATCGAAGGTATCGGTCTCGCGTCGGGCGGGCGCGCCCGAACCCGGCAAGGTGGCGTTGATGAACTCCGGCATCTGGGCCAATGGCGAACTCACACCGGACCACTCGATTTCTTCGGGTAGGCGGACCGGCAGGCGGGAGGCGTCTTCCGGCACCAGCGCACCCGCTTGGTCGTAAAGGACCGGGATCGGGCAACCCCAATAGCGCTGGCGGGACACCAGCCAGTCGCGCAGGCGATATTGAACCCGTCGCTCGGCGCGCCCTTCAGCGGCCAAGCGCCGGGCGATGGCGTCAAAGGCTTCGGTAAACGTGAGTCCGTCGTATTCGCCACTGTGACACAGCAGCCCCTTCTCCACCGCTGCCGTTTCTTCGACCGAGATTTCACTGCCGTCAGCCGGCCGGATCACCTGTTTGATAGGCAGACCGAAGCGTTTGGCGAACTCGTGGTCGCGCTCATCGTGGCCCGGCACGGACATCACCGCGCCCGTGCCGTAGCTCATCAACACAAAATTGGCGACCCACACCGGGATGTCGTCACCGGTCAAGGGATGGCGCACAGCAACCCCGAGCGGCATGCCGCGCTTCTCGAGTTTCTCCACGACGGCTTCAGAAGTAGAAACCTGAGCGCAGGAGGCGAGGAATTCGGCGACTGCCGGGGCGTGCTCGGCCGCGCGGCGCGCAACCGGGTGCTCCGGTGCGACCGCCATATAGGTCACGCCCATCAAGGTGTCAGGGCGGGTGGTATAGACCTCCAGGTCGCCGCTGCCGTCGGCCAGGGCAAATTTGATCTGAAGCCCTTCGGAGCGCCCAATCCAGTTGCGCTGCATGGTCTTGACCGCTTCCGGCCAGCCTTCCAGAGCGTCCAGATCGTTCAGGAGTTCATCGGCATAGGCCGTGATGCGCACGAACCACTGGGGAATTTCGCGGCGCTCCACCAAGGCCCCCGAGCGCCAGCCGCGCCCATCGATCACCTGCTCGTTGGCCAGCACTGTTTGGTCAACCGGATCCCAATTCACCACGGCGGTCTTGCGATAGACCAGATCCCGCTCGTAGAGCTTGGTGAAGAACCACTGCTCCCAGTGGTAGTAATCCGGGTCACAGGTGGCGAGCTCGCGGGCCCAGTCGTAGGAAAAGCCGAGACGCTGGAGCTGACCACGCATGTAGTTAATGTTGGAGCGCGTCCATTGCGCCGGCGGCACGTTGTTTTCGATAGCCGCGTTTTCGGCCGGAAGACCGAAAGCATCCCAGCCCATGGGGTGGAGCACGTTCTTACCCTGCATCCGCTGGTAACGGGAAATCACATCCCCGATCGTGTAATTGCGGACATGCCCCATGTGCAATCGCCCGCTGGGATAGGGAAACATGCACAGGCAATAGAATTTTTCCCGCGTCATGTCCTCAACGGCAGCGAATACCTGAGT
>CANFVX010000137.1 GCA_947450495.1 Gammaproteobacteria bacterium | reverse complement strand
TGGCAGGGGGAGCGCGGCGTGCGCGCGTTCGAAAATCGCGGCAAATTGGGGAATCACGACCACGTTGATAATGCCGATCGCGATGCCGATCGCGAGCACCACAAACGACGGGTAGCGCAAGGCGGTCTGGATACGACTGCGGGTATCGCGGTCGCGTTCCAGGTACTCCGCCAGCCGCTGGAAAGCGTCATCCAGCCGGCCGGTACTCTCGCCGATCCGCACCGTATTCACGTACAGCGAGGAGAAGATTTTGGGATGCTGGGCGAGCGCAACGGAGAGCTCGCGCCCGCTCTCGACGGTGGCCTTGATGAGAAACAGCACTTCACGCAAGGTCTCGTTGCGGGTGGAACGCGCCAGCCCCGTCATGGCCTGACTGAGCGGAATACCCGCGCGCATGAGGGTGTACATCTGGCGCGAGAGCAAAATCAGCTCCGCCAGATCCGGCGGCACCGGCCCCCGGATTTGCCGCCACAGCGTGGCCACGTCCAGTTGCGGCTGAACCTCACGGATCTCGATCGGGGTAATGCCGCTATTCATCAGCTGGCTGGCCACCGCGTCGGCGCTCGCCGCTTCCAGCGCCCCTTCCATCATGTCGCCACGCCTGCCCCGCCCCCGATAGCGGAAATTGGCCATCAGACCGCGCTTCCATCACTCGGCAGGGGCACAAGTTCGTCGTCATCCACGTGGAGAATGCTCTCGGCCGCCACCCGCATCGCCTCTTCAATCGTTGTGATGCCGATCGCAGCGTAATCAATCGCCGCCATCTCAAGCGGCCGGAAGCCCGGGCTAGTCCGGGCGAGTTCTGCAAACTGCACAAAGTCGCCCGCCGCCAGCGCTGTGCTCATGGTCGCGGTGACCGAGAGCAATTCGTACACGCCGATCCGCCCCTTATAGCCAGTGTTATTGCAGGCATGACAGCCTTCGCCACGTTGCCACTGACCTCTGGGCGTTGCCTCGCCGGTTTTCAGGCGCAACCAGCCCAAAGCGGCTCCCGACGGCGGGTCGTCCACCGCGCACTCAACGCACAGACGCCGCACCAGACGCTGGGCAATCACGGCGTGCAAGGCAGAAGCCAGCAGATAACTCGGCGCGCCCATATCGAGCAGGCGGCTGATGGTGCTGATGGCGTCGTTGGTATGCAGAGTGGTGAGCACCAAATGGCCGGTGATGGCGGCGCGCAGGCCAATCTCGACGGTTTCCTGATCGCGCATTTCACCGACGAGGATGATGTCCGGATCCTGACGCAAAGTGGTGCGCAGGACGCGCGCGAAGGTCAGCCCAATTTGCGGATTCACCTGCACCTGGTTCACGCGCGGCAGGCGGTATTCAACCGGGTCTTCCACGGTCACTATTTTCGACTTCGCTTCGTTCAGCACCTTCAGGCCGGAATACAGGGTGGAGGTCTTGCCGCTGCCGGTCGGGCCAGTCACCACCACCATGCCATGCGGCCGATGAATCACCGACAGGAAGCGCCTGAGGATCGCCGGTGGCATGCCGAGCGCACCTAAGTCTTTCACGCCCTCGGTGTGATCGAGCAGCCGCATCACCACCGATTCGCCGTGCTGTAGCGGCATGGTGGACACACGGACGTCGATCACGCGCTCGCCGACCCGAATGCTAAACCGGCCGTCCTGCGGCAGGCGCTTTTCCGAGATATCGAGCTGCGCCATCAGCTTCAAACGCTGCACCAACGCCGGCGCAATGCGCCGCTCGTTCAGAATCTGTTCCTGTAGCACCCCGTCAACGCGCTGCCGGATGCGCAGCACCGATTCGTCCGGCTCAATGTGAATGTCGGAGGCGCGTGCGCCAACCGCGGCCTGAAACAGCGTGTGGAGCAGCTTGACCACCGGCGCTTCGCTTAGGTCCGCGCCGGCGGCCAGTTGAGCCACGTCGAAATCGCCTTCTTTCAACTCATCGCTGAGCTGCTCGGCGATGCCGCTGATCCGGTCGGTTTGCTTGTAGACGCGCTCTATCGTGTCGAGCAGTTCCTGCTCGCGCACCACCGCCATGTCGATCGGGCGGCCGATGATTCGGGACAGCTCGTCGTAAGCGAAGATATTGGTCGGGTCGGACATCCCCACCAGCAGGGAATCCCCTTTGTCCTTTAGCGCCACCGCCCGGAAGCGCCGGGCGTAAATTTCCGGGAGCACCGCGATCACATCGGGCTCGAACTGGTAGTGCGCCAGTTCCACAAACGGCACGCCCAGCTGGCGGGAGAGAAAAATCAGCAGCGCGTCTTCGGTCAGGTAACCATGGTCCACCATGATCTTGCCGAGCTTGCGCCCCGATTTGCGCTGTTCCTCCAGCGTCGCATCGAGCTGCACCTGGGAGATGATGCGATTCTCAACCAGCAAATCTCCGAGTCGGAGTTTCTTCCTCACGGCACTCATGGCTTCTGCCCATCGAGTCGCACATGCTCGCTGGCGGCGTAGGCCCGCAAGGGCTCGGCCAGCGTGCGGTCATCCAGCGCCCGATTGAAGGCCGCCGCCGCAGCCTGAGAGTCACCCAGGGCCGCGAGCGAAATCCCCAGTCCTACCAACCATTGACCATTGGCAGCTTGCAGTTGCAGCAGGCCGCGATAGCGCGTGGCCGCCAGCGCGTGCGCGCCGGTGCCTTGCTCGGCGGCCGCCAGCAGCGCGTGATAGTCGGGGTCCTTGGTCATGGCCGGCGCCAAGGGACGCAAGAGCGTGAGTGCCTCCTGTGCGAGGCCGCGCGATAACAAGCTGTGGCCGAGCAGCCGGGCAAAGCGGATTTCTTTCGGATTGGACTGTAGGCCCGCCCGCAGCAGCGTCTCGGCCGCGTCAGTTTGGCCGGCCGCAAGCCAGGCGAGCGCCAGCCGTTCGCGGGCGGCAACATGGGTGGGATGTCCCGCCACGAAGCTTTGCAGTTCGTCGGAGGCCCCGCCATCCAGACGGCGGAGCGCCCGCTCATAGGCCAGCGCGTCTGCCGCGGGCGCGTTCACCGCTGGGGCGCGATGGAAAGATCCTGGCTGCTCAACCATCGGGGAGGAAGCGGTGTCCGGATTGCTGCTGGTTTCACCGGTAACGCGGGAAGGCGAGCGCGGCGCGGCGGCTTTGGGTGGCGCCGCGTCGCTGGCAGGCGCTGGCGTCGCCGCGGCAGTGGGCAAGGCATTAGCGGGCGACGATGACGGTGATGGCGGGGTCGCCGCGAGCGGTGCGGCCGGCGGCGGAGTAGGCGCGTCAGCCAGAATCACCGGCTGCGCGACAGGCTGAGCGAGTGGGGGTGATGCAGCCGGGGCTTCAGTCGCCGCCGGAGCACCCGCTGGCGCGAGCACGGGTAACGGGTTTTCCGGGCGAAAGCGGAGATACCACACGGTTGCCGCGACGCCGAGGCCTAGCAACAGCACCACCCCGACCAGCAACAGGGAACGCCGCTGGCGGTGTCCCGCGCTCGCCGGGATGGAAGACAGCCCATCGAGCGCGTGGTCTACATTGCGGAGATTACCACCGCGCCGCGCTTCCAGATCGGTCAGCATCTGGTTGATAAGGCTCACAGCGGCGGACTCTGCATCGTATGGGCAATCAGCGCCGCGACGGCCACCATCGCGCCGCCGAACAAACGCCGGCACCACCGCCAACCGCGCGCCAGCAACTCGCTCAGACCGCTGGTCTGCACCACCGACCGCGCGTCATCGGTATCGGCGACGGCGCGTTTGGCGTGGCTGCGATTCACCCGCCCCTCGCCTTCTCCAAACGCAGCCATCAGCGACTTATGGGCCAGGATGTTGACCAGACGCGGCACGCCGCCGCTGCCGCGCGCTATCTCGTCGACCGCTTTGGCCTCAAACAGCTTCGGGCCGTCGTGTCCTGCAATCGCCAAGCGGTGCATCAGATATTCCTCAACCCCGTCACGGGCCAGCGGTTGTAGCTGGTAGGAAAACGTAATGCGTTGCCGGAGCTGCCGAATCGAGGGCTCATCCAGCACTTTGTCCAATTCAGGCTGGCCAAACAGCACCACCTGCAGCAGTTTCGTTTTTTCCGTCTCCAGATTGGTCAACAGGCGCAAGGCTTCAAGGGTCTGCAAAGGGACCGCCTGCGCTTCGTCCATGCAGACCATCACCCGCCGGCCTTCGGCGTGAAACTGGAGCAAACCCTCGTTGAGCCGTTTCAACAATTGGTGCTGGCTGGCACGCTTGGGGTATTCAATACCGAGTTCGTCCGCGATCGACAACAGCAGGCTTGAGGGGCGCAAATAGGGATTGGGCAGGTAGGCGCAGGCAAACTCCTCGCTGATGTTTTTCAGCAGGGTTCGACACAGAATGGTCTTGCCGGTCCCGACCTCGCCCACCACCTTCATAAAGCCTTCGCCGCTGCGCAAGGCGACCAGGAGCACATTGAGCGCGTCCCGATAGCCCGCTCGGCCCATAAAGAACGCGGTATCTGGCGTGAGCGAAAACGGCATCTCGTTCAATTTGAAGTGCTGCAGATACATGCTTGCTGTGCCGCGGGTCCTGAATCGTGCTCAGGGTGCGCCGATGCCGAGTTCGGCGCCCGGAGTTTTGCCGCGCAGATCGAGATCCGTGCCCATCCCCGACAAGCCTTCCTGCGCCTGATTGATGGCTTTCGCCCAATCGGCCTGACCGTCAATGACCACCGGCCGCAACAGAATCACCAACTCGCTTTTCACGCTTTGATTGCGCGTTTGCCGAAACAGTCCGCCCAGCAGCGGGGCGTCACCCACCACCGGCGTTTTTGCGCCCTGTTCTCGCAGCTTCGTCTGCATCAAGCCGCCAATGACCACCAGTTGCCCGCTTTGGGCTTGCACCACCGAATCGGATTCGCGGATCGAACTGCGGGCGAGCGGGAGCGTTTGGTCGACCCCCGCGATCGTGATCTGTTTCTTCTGATCGGAAACCTCGCTGACGGACGGATGAATATGCAAAGTGACCTTGCCATCGCGGCTGATTTGCGGCGTGACGTCGAGCGCAATCCCCGAGAAAAACGGCGTCAACTCGATATTGGGGGTGGTGGTAGTGGCCGTGCCGGTAATGGTGGTGGTCGACACGTCGGTGACGAAGAACTCGTCGGTGCCCACTTTGATGATGGCCTTCTGGTTGTTCATGGTGGAAATGCGCGGACTGGACAGCACCTGCACATTGCCCTGGGTCTTCAATAACTCAAAAAAACCGGCGAAGTCGCCGCCGCTTACGGCCAGCGAGAAAACGCCGCCGAAAGCAGAAGCCGGCACGCCTGCCAGATTCGCCACGCCTGGCGTCAGGTTGAGCGCTTTCCCCTGCCAGTCGCTGCGTCCGGAGTCGCCGTCAAACACCTTCCCGCCGCCGGTATGGCCAATGGTGAATTCGTTGAAGACCGCGGCCCAGTTCACACCCGACTGAAAGCCCTCGCCAAGTTCCACTTCCAGCACTTTGGCTTCCAGAATGACCTGACGCTGGGCTATCAACTGGGCCGCCGCGAGATAGGTTTCAACCTCGCGCAATTCAGTGGGGATGGCGCGCACGACCACCACGCCAGACTGGGGATTGACCACCACGCTGCGCCCTTCGGCATCGCCGACGATCGCGTTCAAGGCGGCAGAAAGTTCCTGCCAGAAGCTGGTTTGCGGCACCACGGTGTTGACCTGCGTGCCGACCACCGAGCGCTGGCCGCGGTTCTGGCTGCGGTCGCTCTCGCCGTTCGCGTTCCCCGACTGATTACCTGTTTCGCGCTGCCCATCGCCCGAGTTCTGCACTTCCTGCAGGGTGCCGGCGCTGACAAAGGTCGAAGACGAACCCGAGCGCTGCATGTTGAGATAGTTAATCTGGAACACGCGCGCTTCGAGTCTGGAGGGCAGTACCTGGAAACCATAGCTGGTGCGCTCGAATTCATAGCCATAGACGTCGCGCGCGGCGGCGATCACCTGGGGAATCGTCACGCCGCGCAGATTGAGCGAGATTTTGCCGGTGACTTCCGGGTGCACCACCATGTTGTAGCGCGTGCCGTCGACCAGACTCATAAAGAATTGCTGGGCGGGCACATCGTTCACGGCAATGTCGAAGCGCTGCTCATCCGCAACCTGCGGCGCCTGATGGGCATCAAGTTTCAGACTCGGCACGAGCGCCCGGCTCACTTCCGCCGGCACGGCGGGCGCCGCAGAGGCCGTTGTGGGCGGGGTGCTGGCCACTTGCAGTTCGTTTTGCATCTGCTTGAGCGGGCCCTGCGCCGGAGGCGTGTTCTGACAGCCCGCCAACAGGCAGACCGCCACCATCAACCAGTGGCGTGGCTTAGCGAGGCGCGCGCGAACGTTGTTTGACATCATGCTTCAGCAACCTCAGCGTTGAGGGCTTCTCGCCGCTCTGAATCACAACGCTATCGTTTTCGATTTTGAGAACCTTGGCCCCATCAACCTCCTCGCCAACGGCCACCGACTGGCCGTTAATGAGCGCGGAGCGTCGCCGCTGGTCAATGCGGATGCCCTGCAGTTGCCACACGACGGGCGGTGCGTCGCCAGGCTCAGCCGTAGGGGTAGCGGCCGGGGCTACGGGGGGCTGCATGGGATCGGTCAAGCCCTCCAACGCCGCCACCGCCGCGCCCATCGTGAGCAGCAAAAGCCCCGCAGCGATACCCGCACCCACCCGCTTAAACACCAATCCACTCCTGCCGCAGACTTACGGTGTACACCACCAGAGACCCGGTAATTTTGGGAAACTGCGTGGCGTCCAAGGTGACACGATCCCAAAAGAAGCCATAGGGCAAGGCCTCCAGCGCTTCCAGATAGGCGGTCACCGCACGGTAACTGCCGCTGAACCGGATACGGATCCCATGTTTGTAGGCACTGTGGGCGAGTGTCGCGTCACCGGGCTGCTTCGGTTCAGATGTCTTGGCCGACGTAATGGGTGGCGCCGCCAATACAGGCTCCACCGGCAAGCCTTCGAGACTTTTAAATTCCAGTTCGCTGAAGCGCGATAACACGCCTTTGAGCACTTCCGGCATCCGCTCGGGGGCCACCATTCTGCCGGCCTTGGCCTCCACCGTGCCTTGCGCCTTCAACAGTTCCTCGCGCAGTTCGACGAGTCGGCGGCGATTGTCGGCGTCCGGGTCGACGGCGGCTTCAATCGCCCAGTTCACTGTGGCCGTATCTAGCGCCTGCAACTCTGTGGACACAGCGGCTGATTCCTGTACCAGTGCTTTGCGTCTGGCTTCCAACGGGGTGAAAACGCGCTCATTCCACCCGTAGCTTAGTAACATTACCGTGGCGCCCAGCAACAGCAGGCGCTCCTTCAGCGTTAGCGCGTCGACCTTGGCGGCGACCCGGCGCAAAGGTCCCGACAACGCCTCAATGTTCATCATCGCCCGCCTCTTTGGCGCCGGGTTTCAGCCCTGCGGTGGCGAGTTTGAACGTCACCCCGGCGTCCACCTGAACCAGCTTCAGTTGCCCGAACACTTTTCCGGAAAAAACCTTTTCCCGCGCCAGGCGGGCCAGATATTCCGGTACCAGTTCAGGGGTACGGGCCACGCCACCAAGGCCCACGGCGTCGCCGCCCGCGTTTAATTCAATGGTGGTCAACCAGGTCCCATCGACGTGCTGTCGGGACAGCGCGACCAGATAAGGGGACAGACCCTGGGTATTGCCAAACGCACCGACGGTTAATGCCTCGGATAAGCGACGCGTTTGGTCCAACTCTGCCTGCACGGCGGCGGCCTGTAGCGCCACCTCAGGGTCTGGCACCTTTTTGGGTTGCCGGAGTTGTAATTCCCGCAACTGGAATTCGGCAACCTCGCGAACATGCTTGAGCGCTTGCAGGTCGGCGGACAAGGTAGCGACTCGCCATTGCGCATAGGCGCTGATTGCCAGCAGGGCGCCAGCGATCATCAGACCGATTTGCGCCACCGCCAGCGCCGAAAATACCCGCTTGGGTTGCCGCAGGATGGGCTGATAGAGATTGACCTGCTGCATTAAAACTCGACCCGATCTTCGCGCAGCGAGGCGCCAATCACAGGGGTGCAATGAAGCAGCGCCTCCCGGTCCATCTCGCCATCAATCGCCGCTTCGGTCGCCATGTTGAGCCAGCGCGTTGGCACCCCTAACTGGGCCTGCAAGTATTGGCACACCTCCGCCGTGAGCCCCGGTACCGGTGTCAGCACAATGCCGGCGATCGCCGACTGGCTGAAGTGTCGCTCGTAGAAATCGAGTGAGCGCTGAATTTCGATGGTCAGGCTGTCCAGCAAACCTTCGAGCGTTGGGGTGATGCCGCCCGCCAAGCCGGCCTCCGCGAGCCGCTCGCTGCCGCAATCGAGGCGGCGCGAGAAATACAGCGCACCTTGCCGCGTTACGGTCATCAGGCCGTGACCGCGATCGAAGGCGATCAGCGCCACGCCGGCCCCGTCTTCAGGCAGGCGCGCCGCCAGATTGCGCAAGGCCATTTCGGGAATA
>CANFVX010000136.1 GCA_947450495.1 Gammaproteobacteria bacterium | reverse complement strand
TTGCTCTCATCGAGGCGGGGGAGGGAGATCATCTTCCACAGCCGGCATTCCAGCGCGGATGGGCTTTGCGCAACTCGCGGCGGCTTCACCACCAGGGACGCGGCAGTGGCGAGCTTCGCCAGTGCGTGTTCGTCGACGTTAGCCGCGACGGGCGCGGAACTTAGATTCATGCCGTCGACCAGTGCTTCGGTCGCCATCGAGCAGGTGAACTCGCCGGTTTCTTCGATGTTGTTCACGCTGTCTTTGCGCCCCACCGACGAGAACATCACCATGGGCGGCGAGTCGCTCACCGCGTTGAAAAAACTGTACGGCGCGAGATTGAGCACACCGGCTTTGCTCACCGAGCCGATCCAGCCGATCGGGCGCGGCGCCACCAGTGCTTTGAACGGATCGTGCCGCATCCCGTGTTTGCGGTGTTCAAGCGGATCGTCCAGCGAATAGTGCATACAACCTCCCTTCAATTTGGGGTCAGAGTAAAAATTACATTGCAGCCGTTTGGCGCGGGGCGAGCCGCGCGAGTTTGCTGCCACCATTGCTTAAGGTCGAAGCCTTCCTGTCGAGTTTTTACTCTGACCCCAAACTATTAAGGTCGAAGCCTTCCTGTCGAGTTTTTACTCTGACCCCAAACTATTTAGTGAAAGCCCGGTAGCCAGAACATGGTCAACACGTACAGCGCCGAGGCCAGCAGCTGGCCGATGGTGATCGGCAGGCCGTAGCGCAGGAAGCGGCCGAAGCTGAGCTGCTCGCCGTGATTGCGGCAGATGCCGGCGGCGACGATGTTGGCCGAGGCGCCGACCAGCGTGGCGTTGCCGCCCAGCGTGCCGGCAAACATCATTGCCACGAACACCGGCACGGTGTGCGCGGGCCAGGCGGTAAAGAGCGAGCCGAGGGCTTCTTCGGGCACAAGCTGCGCGGTGACCAGAAAGCCTTTCACCAGAATCAGCATGCCGGCAACGACCGGGATATTGGCCAGCACGCTGGACAACACGCCCACGGCCGCAAGGATGGTGAGTGCGACGGGCTCGAGGTGCGCGCCAAACCAGCCGTAGACCGTGGTGGAGAGGAGGTCGAGCAGATGGGTTTCGGCAAACGCATCGACCAGAAAAAACATGCACACCAGAAACACCAGGGTTTTCCAGTCCACATCGCGCATCACGGCATCCACGCTCTCAACCTTCGCGCCATGTAAGACCAGCAGCGCCAGTGCGGCGGCGATGACCGATGCTGCCTGCGGCGGCAAGGGGAAGGGCAGCGAGTCGCCCAGCATGAACAGCCCCACCATCAGCACCAGCACTGCGATCGTGGCGAGGCAAAACCACGGGCGCTGCAATTTGGGCAGCGGTTCGTGCGCCGGCAGTTCGCGCTGCGTTTGCCAGACTTCGCGCAACAGCCATGGGCTCATCAGCACCGCCACGCTAACCGCCAGCACGCCGCCAAGGCTGACTTCCTTCAGATAGGTGCCGAAATCCATGCCGATCGAACTGCCCACCAGAAACGTGGCCGGATCGCCCACCAGCGTGAGCAGCCCGGCCGAGTTGCTGAGGATGGCCATCAGCACCAGCGGGCCCACAAAATCCACCTTCAACGCCTGCGCGGTCCGCACCACAATCGGCGCCAGCAGAATGACGGTGGTGGCGTTCGGCAAGACCGCGCACAGCGGCACTACCATGCCCACAATGCCCAGCACGAAGCGTTTACCGCTGCCGCGCGTGAAGCGCAGAAAGCGTGCGCCGAGCTGGTCGAACAGCCCGGTGGGCACCAGCACGCGGGCGACCACCATGCCGCCGAACAGCAGCGCGATGGCGCCGTTTGACACGGCGAAGACGTCGATGACGTCGCGCCCATCAAGTACCCCGCCCATCACTAGCAGGCTCACGCCAATCAGGCCGGCCAGCATCATGTCGATGAGGTCAAAGGCGATCGCCAGAATCACGCCGGCGAAGACCAGAAGAATGAGGATGTTCTGAAAGTCCCAGATCATGAGGCGGTGCTCCGTTGCGGCTTAATGAAGCGGCGGCGCGTAGAGCATGCCGCCACGGGTCCAGAGTTCATTGCGTCCGCGCGGCAAGCCGAGTGCGCTGCCCTGCCCCAGATTGCGCGCATAGAGTTCGCCATAGTGGCCACCGGCGGCGATGGCGCGCTCGGCCCAGGCCGGGTCGAGACCCAGCGCCGGACCGTACTGCCGCGCCTGGGCGGCGAGCGAGTTGGCATCGCCTGCGGTAAGTGTCGCCGCGCCGTGCTGATCGATGCCTTGGGCTTCCGCGCCAATCAGCGCGAAGAGCACCCATTTGACCGCCCGCGCCCAGTCTGGATTGCCCCCCATTACCACCGCGCTCAAGGCTTCGCCAGACAAGACTTCCGGCAGGAGGCGATAGGGGCTGTCGGTCTTGTTCGCCGGGGCGATGCCGGCCAAGGCAACTTCGTCGGCGCTGAGGCCCTTGCACTCGCCCGACTCGAAGGCTTGTAGCGCCTTGCCGAAAGTATCGAACTGGCGCAGCGCCACGGCCTGCTGTTGCGCGCCGAAAGCCTGCTGAAGGTGTTTGACGTGGGTGGTGCGCTTTTCCGCGCAGATTGGCGCGTCGGCCAGGGCGGCGAGCGACTCGATGCCGCTGTCGCGCCGCACCAGCAGGCGCTGGCTGGAATAGAGCACCGGCCCGATGAATTCCACTTTAAGCCCCGCCTCGCGGGCCAGCGTCCAACTGACCCCGCCCGCCACCAGATCGACCCGCCCGGCGAGCAGGGCGGCAAAGCGCTCGGCCGCCGGCAGCGGGAAAAACTTCACCCGCTGCGGATCGCCAATCACCGCCGCCGCGACCGCCCGACAGAAATCCACATCCATGCCCGACCACTGGCCGTCTCCGGTGCGCATGGCGAGCCCCGGAATCTGCGCACTCACACCGCAGTTGAGCATGGCGGCGTCCCGCACCTTGCCCAGCATTTCGCCTGCGGCGAGAGGAGGTAGCGTGAAGAGGAGGCTTAGCAGAGTGAAGGCGCGCCAGGCGCGACGACGTTCGGGCCGGGCGCGGGGTAAGCGAGGGGCGTTACTCAAGGTGCTGACTCCTGTTGGATTCGTCCGCGCGAAGGCGCGGCTTATCGATGCAGATCACGGCGCGAACGATAGCGGGACATCGAGGCGTCCAGCAGTTTGCTGTTGCTCTCGCGCAGACGCGCCGCCAGCACCTTGCCGATATTCACCAGCACCTTGATGAGCAGGGTGTGGTGCAGCGCCAGACTGTCGCGACTGAAACGTAAGAGGGTGCCGGCCGTTTCTGCCACCACCGAGGCCGAGCGGGGATCGGAGTCGAGCAGGGCCAGTTCGCCAAAGCTGTCGCCGGGCTCCAGTGTGGCGAGAGGTTCCTCCGCGCCATTGCGGGACTTCATCACGCGCAAAGTGCCCGCTATCACGATGTAGGCGTCATCTCCCGGCCCGCCTTCGCGGAGCACCACTTCGGCCGCCGCCACATCCTGCCGCCGGGCGAGGCGCAGAAATGTCAGCACTTCTGCCTCGCTGAAATCCTCGAAAATTTTGACCAGCTTGAGAGTCTTGCGGACGACCGTGGTGTTTTCAGCAGGCATGCCAGAACGCTCCATCGACAGCGATACGCCAACTTAACCCAGACTCAGCGCCAGCGCGCGGGCAGCGCCAAAATCGGTCTTGCCGCTGCCGAGTTTGGGAATGGCGGCAACGCGTCGGTATTCGGCGGGCAGGCTGAGCGGCGGCATACCGGAATCCAGCAGGCGGCGCGACAAGTCGTCCAATACCAGCGTCTCGCTCGCAACCAGCAGGACGATGCGCTCGCCTTTTTTCGCATCCGGGAAATTCAGCGCGCAGAGTTCGAGTTCGGGCTCATTCAGCGCACGACACACCTGCGTTTCGACCGCCGTGAGGCTCACCATCTCGCCCGCAATTTTGGCGAAGCGCGAGTAGCGGTCGACCAGCGTGAGGAAGCCGTCGACATCCAGATGTCCTTTGTCGCCGCTCTTGTACCAGCGCTGGCCCGCCGCCTCGACGATTGCCCTGGCGGTGCGTTCGGGATCGTTCAGATAGCCGAGCATCACCTGCGTGCCTCCAATCAGCACCAGCCCGTCTTCGCCCAGCGGCAGATCCTGCAGGGTGTCGGGGTCGACCACCCGGAAGCTCGCGCCGGGCACGGGCATGCCCACCGTGCCGGGTTTACAGCCGGTCTGGACCTTCCATTCCGTGGTGTCGAGTTGGTCCGGAATGTTGACGCTCGCCACCGGCGTGGTCTCGGTGCTGCCATAGCCCTCATAGATCTCTTTCCCGAACTTGGCGCGGAAGCTCTCGCGCACTTCTGTCGAGAGCTTCTCGGCGCCGGCCACCACCAGCCGCAAGGACTGGAGCATGAGCGGATGGATGCGCGTGTTACGCACGTAAAGCCGGAAGAACGAGGAGGTGCCCAGCAACACCGTGCCGCGATATTCGGCGACGGCTTTGGCGATATTCACCACATCGGTGGGGTCGGGGTGGCAGACCGCCGGGATGCCTTCGACCAGCGGCATCAAGACCGTGCCGGTGAGCCCGAAGGCATGAAACAAGGGCAGGGCGGCCATCACCACGTCCTGATCCTCAGTGTTCATCATGTCGGAAATCTGCTGGACGTTGCCCATGATGTTGCGGTGGGAAAGCATTACGCCCTTGGGGCTGCCCTCGCTGCCGCTGGAGAACAGAATCGCCGCCGTGCTGTCCTGCGCGACTTTAGTGAGATAGAGCAGTTTCAGCACCGCGCCGGGCAATAGCACAACCTGCAGCAGGGTCAGGAGGCGCTTGAGCTTTGAGATCTGGCCGGCGAAGTCTTCCAGACAATGCACCTCGGTGCCGGCCAACAGGGCGGCACCGTCGACGCCGCGCTGGTGCAGACGCTCCAGAAAGCGGCTGGAGGTGAACACCGTGCGCAGGCCGGCGGCGGCTATCGCCTGCTGCACGGCCTCCACGCTGGCGGTGTAGTTGAGGTTGACCACCGTCTTGCCACACAGCAGGGCGGCGAGGTTGGCGATGGCGCCGCCGTTGGTGGTGGGCAGCAGCAGCCCCACGTTCTGCTCACGACAGAGGCGGCGAATGAAGCCGGCGATCAGAATCACCCCGGTGAGCACGCGCCACCCCGACAGCCCGCCGCTGAGGGTGTCGGCCAGCGCCATGTCGCCACCCGTGCGTTTGGCGGTGGTGATGAAGGCCGCGGGCACCGTGCCTAACTGGCGCGTATGGCGCTGCCAGGCTTCGATCGAGAGCTCGAACACCCGACGCTTGAGCTGCTCTGCTGGCAGCGACATGGGTTGCGGCTCGCCGAAGGCGCAAATGATTCGCCGCCGTAAGCCGCGGCTTCGAATCAAACGCAGCCGGGCGTTGGCGCGCGAGAACGAACTCCCCCACAGGCCGCGCAGATAGAACGGGACGATGACGCCGTCCGCGCGCTGTGCCGCCGCCTCAAAGCCACGTTTGAACTCGCCCAGATGGCCCGTGCGGCTGATCCCGCCTTCTGGAAACAAGGCCACCACTTCGCCGCGATTGAGGCAGGCGCGCACTTCGGCCAGGGTATGGCGGAGGCCGCTGTCGCCGATGGGGATAACGCCAAAGGCATCCAGAAATCCGCGCAGGTACCAGCGCTCGTAAATGCCCCGGTCCATCACGAAGCGAATCGGGCGGGGCGAGGCGATTTGCACAATCGCCCAGTCGATCCAGGAAATATGATTGCCCAGCAATAGCACGCCGCCCTGCCGGGGAATGCGCTCAAAGCCCACCACCT
Organism: Gammaproteobacteria bacterium; assembly: GCA_947450495.1. Classification (GTDB taxonomy): domain Bacteria; phylum Pseudomonadota; class Gammaproteobacteria. Next base: position 2,691 of record CANFVX010000136.1, on the reverse strand, counting down.
CAATCCGGTAGCGCTGCGAAATCACCATGCCGGCGATAAACCGCACCAGCACCTGCGGCAGGCGCTGCACCGTCAAGACCGCACCGACCAGCGCGATCAGCGTGAGGCCGAGGAAAATTCCGGTGCTACCCAGACCCAGGCTCGACACCCCGGCCGTGACCCCCAACAGGGCCAGCATGCCGACGTTCTGAACGAAGTTGCTCCCCGCCAGCACGGTGCCCAGTTCGGTTTCCGCCGCGTGGTATTGAATGAGCGCGTTCAGCGGAATCACAAACAGCCCGCCAAAGGTGCCAAACGCGATGAAGGCCGCGACCTGTAAGCCGGTGCTCGGCAAGCAGGGAATCATCAGGAGGGAGACGGCGACACCCGCCGCGCCCACCGGCACCAGCCCCAGTTCAATGTGGTCGCGCGACAAGGCGCCGGCCAGCAGCGCGCCCAGCACCACCCCGATGCCGGAGCAGGCCAGCAAGCCCTGCACCATCACCGTGTTGTGCAAGCCCAGGGTGCTTTTGGCGAACTCCGGGTACACCGCCACCACGACTTGAGCGATCGCCCAGAACACCGCGAGGCCCGCAATCGACATGAACACGGTGGGCTGGCGCGCGAGGCTGCGCAGGTTGTCGCGCAGATAGCCGGCGCGCCAGTAGTGTGCGGCCTCGAGGCGCAGGCCGGGATTGGCTGCCGCCGTGGCGGGGAGGGTAAACGCCAGCCCGAATTCCACCAGCGAGCACAGCACCAGCCAGTAGCCGAGATTGGTGAGTTCCGGCAGCACCGCTTCCGGCGTGGTCGCCGTGCTGCCGGCGAGATGCATTTCAAACAGAATCGAGAACACAAAAATGCCGGCGAGGATGGCGATCGTCGAGACCGCCTGCACCAGGCCGTTGGCGCTTGTGAGCTGGGTGGGACCCACCAGTTCCTTAATAAAGCCGTATTTGGCCGGCGAGTAAATGGCGGCCTGCACGCCCAGCAGCAAGGTGATGCCGAACGCGGCCCAGAACCAGCCGAGCGCATAAAAGGCGGTGATGAGCAGCGTGAGGATGACCGCCACGCCGGCCGCGACGCGCATCACGCGCGGTTTGGCATAGCGGTCCGCGCAGTAGCCCGAGGCGGTGAACAACAAGACAAACGGCAGCAGGATGAGGCCGTTGAGAATGGCGGTGAGGGTGACCTGGGTGGCGCCGTCAAAAGTCCGGAAGACCGTGTTCTGGATGACTATCTTGTGCCCCAGATCCACAAAGGCATTCAGGAACATCATTGCAATGAAGGCGGCGAAACCGCTGATGCGGAACAGGCGGACCATCCGACACTCCCCGTAGATTGACGCTTCTGGCGGCGCCGATAGATTTGCGCGCCATCATAAGTGATGCAGCCTCATCGCGCGCTGGCCGCCGCACGCACCAAAGAATCCCTGCATCGCTGTGCGCGCGCACCAGCGGCGGGCAAATGCCGGCGCGACGCAGCGCGGTGCTCTCCAAACGACGGGCGCTTCGGGAATGGCACAGTCTCTGCTCAAGCTCATCCACAAATTCACTTTCTGATGAGGCTTCCATGTCCGCCGATACGTCCCAGCCCGCGCTTGTTCCTGCCACCGTTAACGAGGCCGCGCTCAGTGAGCTTGGCGTGAAATATCTGCTGCCGAGCTATGTGGATCTGCACGGGGTGTCCAAATCCAAGATGGTGCCGGTCGACCACTACGACCGCATGCTCACCGGTTCCGAGCTCTGCACCGGTGCTGCGCTCGACGGCGTGCCGCAGGATGTGAGCGACGAAGAGGTGGCGTCCCATCCGGACCCGGCCTCGTGCCGCGTCTTGCCCTGGAATCGTGAGGTCGCCTGGTTTGCCTCCGACCTCTGGTGCAAAGGCGCGCCGTTTGATGCCTGCAGCCGCAATATCCTTAAACGCGCCACCGCCGCCGCTGCTGACATGGGCTACACCATGAACCTCGGCATGGAAGCGGAGTTCTTTGTTTTGCAGGACACCGAGCACGGCGGCTACAAGCCGCTATCCGACCGCAAGCATCTGGAAAAGCCCGCCTACGACGCCGCGCGCCTGCTCGACAACTACGGCTGGATTTCGGAACTCGTGGGCGCCATGAACGATCTGGGCTGGGGCGTTTACTCCTTCGACCACGAAGACGGCATTGGCCAGTTCGAGATCGATTTCAAATACTTCGACGTGCTGACCATGGCGGACAACTTCGTGTTTTTCCGCTGGATGGCGCACGAAATCGCACGGCGCCACGGCGGCTTCGCCACCTTTATGCCGAAGCCCTACGGCGACCGCGCCGGCAGCGGCGCGCACTTCAATATCTCGCTGGCTGATCCCGCCACCGGCGCCAATCTCTTTGCGAGCAAGGACGATCCGCGTGGCTGCGGGCTGACCAAGTTGGGCTACCAGTTCATTGCCGGCGTGCTCCGTCATCTGCCGGCGATCTGCGCCGTCATCGCGCCGACCGTGAACAGCTACAAGCGACTCATCCTGCGCGGCAGTATGTCCGGCTTTACCTGGGCCCCGATTTTCTGCTGCTACGGCAACAACAACCGCACCAACACGATCCGCATTCCGATGGGCGGCGGGCGCATGGAGCTGCGCGCGGCCGACAGCGCGTGTAACCCCTACCTCGGCGCGGCGATGGTGCTGACAGCCGGCCTTGAAGGGATCGCCGAAGGACTGGATCCGGGCGAGCCGCAT
>CANFVX010000135.1 GCA_947450495.1 Gammaproteobacteria bacterium | reverse complement strand
GGTCGACCGCTGCATCCGGCACGCACCAACGCGTTGCTGGTAAGGCCATCCCAATGACGTACAAACCAACAGGAGACTTTTATGCGCGCATCACATCTATTGCTGATGGGACTTGTGCTCGCCACTGGCGGCACGGCGAGTCAGGCCGCGGAATACCAGATCGATCCCGCGCATTCATTCGTTCAGTTCAAGATTCAGCACTTGGGCTATAGCTGGCTGCACGGTCGTTTTGATGCCGTTAGCGGCACCCTGCGTTACGACGCCGGCAAGCCGTCTGAGTCAGCCATTGAGGTGACGGTCGATACGGGCAGCATCAACAGTAATTTCGCCAAACGCGACGAGCATCTGCGCAGCGCCGATTTTCTGGAAGTTGCCAAGTTTCCCAAGGCCAGCTTCAAGAGCACCGGCTTCAAGGGCGACGCCAAGGGCGGCACCTTGTCGGGCGTTCTTTCGCTGCACGGGGTCGAGAAGCCGATTCAGATTGAAGTCACCACCGTGGGGGAAGGCAAAGACCCGTGGGGCGGCTACCGCGCAGGTTTCACCGGGCGCTACACCATGACCCGCAGGGATTTCGGGATCACGCATGATTTGGGGCCCAGCGCCGAAGTCGTGCAGCTCGAATTCGGGATTGAAGGCATCCGCCAGTAACGGCGGCAGGCAACGGGCCGCCGGGGGTCCGTTGCCTGCAGGCTTCCGCCTAATTGAGGAACTCGCGCACCAGCGTCGAAAAAGCCTCGGGCTGCTCCAGCTCCGCAATATGACCGGCGCCGGGTAGGGTGGCGAGCGCGGCGTCCTTGATGGACGCCTGCCACGCCGGCCCGTAGGCCGCAGGGACGATGGGGTCACGTTCGCTGGTGACCACCAGGGCGCGGGCCTTGATGCGCGGGAGCCGACGCTTCACGCCGGTATCGGGAATCGGCCACAGAAATTTGGCGCCGGCCCGCAGATTCAGCAGTTCCTCTACGTGCGCTTCAATTTTGTCGCGCCCTTCAATCAGAAACTTCTCGCGCATCCCGCGTTCGGAAAACAGCACGCGCGACGGAAAGCCCGGATGTTGGGCGAAGGCGTCTTCCCCTCCCACCTCGTCGAGCCACAGCCCAAGCGGATTGACCAGCACCAGTTGCTCAACCCGCGACGGTTGAATGGCCGCCAGTTCAGCGGCCATCCATGCGCCAATGCTGATCCCCACGACGTTGACCTTGGACAGCCCCAGCGCGTCCAGTAGGTCAACATGATGCAGCGTCAAATCGAGCGCCCCTGGATCAATGTCGCTTAAGTCGTCTTTTGCCAGACCCCAGCCCGGCGCGTAGGGGGCGATGACGTCGTAATGGGAGGCGAGGTTTTGGAGCGCGGGCTCAAAGCCGCGCAGTCCCAGCAGGTGATGCAGGTAAAGCAGTGGTTCGCCTTGTCCTGCGCGATAGTAGTGAACCAGCCGCTGCGCTGGGCCCACGTTGATCGTTGAAAGTTCCATCAGACCACCCGCGCTAAAGGCGCCACCGTGGCGGCTGTTTCGTCCGGAGTGCCGGGGCAATCGCGAGGCACCGCGCGCTCGGCTTTCGGCATGGGACGGGGTGACCAGTGGTCCTCGTACTCATTCCAGATCGGACGAATGCGCGGGATCACACGGTTGGCGAAGAGTTCGGTGGAGTACCTGCAGAGCGAGGTTGGCATATCGCCGAAATGCAGCAGACACACCACATGACCCACTTTCAGGGTGCGCGCCACGCGCTCCATTTGTTCGGCGACGGAATCAGGACTGCCGGCGATGATGAAGCCTTTGTCGATCATGTCCTGCCAGCTCAGTTGCGCGGCTTGATTCATGGCGGAGGACTGTCCGGCCATCTGGCTTTGCAGACCGGCCTTGATGGTGGCTTCGGTGCGGTAGCCCGGCGCATCGGCGAACCCCGGATGCACATGCAGGCAACGTGAGAAGAAATACCGCGCGTGTTTTTCATACAGGCGCTGGGCTTCGGCATCGGTTTCTGCCACGCAGATTTGTTGCGCGAAGGCCGCTTGATAGGGATTAAATTCGGCGCCGAGCTCTTCCATTCGCCGCCAGAAACCGTCCATCAACTGCGCGCCGCGGATATAACCGCTGAACGAGAGATAGCTGTAGTTGTAGTGGTTTTCCGCGCAGAAATCCCAGGTTTCAACCGAGCCACCGCCGGGGATCCAAATCGGCGGCGGCGATTGAATCGGCCGTGGCCACAGGTTCACATAGCGCAATTTGTAGTGTTTGCCGTTCCAGGCGAAGACATCCGGATCGGACCACGCGCGGCGCACGAGGTCGTGCGCTTCCAGATATTTCTCGCGCAGGGTCGCGGGGTTCACGCCGCAGGCGTAGTTGTCATCCATGGAGCTACCGACCGGGAAGCCGGAAATCAGGCGGCCGCCCGAAATGCAGTCAATCATGGCCATTTCTTCGGCCACGCGGGTCGGCGGGTCATACAGCGCCAGCGATTGTCCGAGCAGCAGGATGGAGACGTCGCGGGTACGGCGCGCAAGCGTCGCGGCCATCAACTGCGGTGACGGCATCAGGCCGTAGGCGTTCTGGTGATGTTCGTTGATGCCAACGCCGTCATAGCCTTGGTCGGCAGCAAACTCGAGCAGGTCGAGGTAATCGTTATAGACGCGATTCGACTTCACGGGGTCGAACAGGCGGGAGTCGACATCCACCCACACGCTGCGATGTTTTTCGGTGAAGTCGTCCGGCAAGTAAGGCCAGGGCATCAGATTGAACCAGTGAAACTTCATGGCGGTAATACTCCTTGTGGGTCCTGAATGGCCGACCGTTTAAGCTCGCAGAGTAATCACGGCCGGCTTTTCAGGTGAGGCGACTATCTGCCATATGGTTGTCATTTCATGCCAGACTTGAGTCATGCATAGGCCAGAGCACGCATTGATGCCCAATACCTACCTCAAGCTGATGGCGCAGTCCTCGCGCGATCCAGCCCGGGTGATGGCCGGTAGTGGGCTCAGCGTTGAAGATGTCCTCTTGCGTGATGCGCCCATTACCGTTGAGCAGCAGTTGGTCTGCGCCCGCAACGCGGCGGCGATGACGCGCCGACCCGATTGGCATTTCGAGTGGGCGGAAGCGATCGGTGAGCATTTCCATGGCCCGCTCACGAGCGCCTTGTTCAGCACGCCAACGCTGGGCGATGGTTTGAACGCCTACGTGAAATTTCTGCCCTCGCGTATCCCGTATCTGGTGTGGCGAGAACGCGTGGTCAACGATGTTTGCCGCATCGAAGTGGAGTCCATGATGCCGCTGGGCGAGCTTGGTCCGATCCTGATCGAGATTCCGCTACTCGCCTTGTTGGCTTATGTGAGAACCCTGCGCGGGGGCCGTGTGCAGGGCCTGTGCATGGCACTCAAGCATTCGCCCAGAGTGGCGCCGGAGCGCTACAGCAAGCGATTCAGGGCTGATTTTTCTTTTGGCGCTATGAGCAACGCGCTCATCTTGCCCAGAGTCTGGTGTCAGCAGGCGCATGCCGGGCACGACGCCGTGCTGTGGCGCGCGTCGCTGCGCCGTTGTGCTTTATCGGAGCGCGAGGGCTATCAAGGCCCTGTGACCGATACCTTGCGGCAACTCCTGCTGCGTAGTTTCGACAGCGGGGATTTTTCCCGCACGCCGCCGACGGTCATCCAGGCTGCCCGACGTTTGCATCTCTCCGTGCGCACGCTGCATCGGCGTCTGGCGGAAGCCGGCCTGAGCTATCAACAGCTGGTGGATGATGCCCGCCGCGAGCGCGCCGCCGAATTACTGGTTGAACCCCAGCGCAAGCTGGGGGATATCGCAGCCGCGCTGGGTTATCGGGATCCGGCGAATTTCAGTCGCGCTTTTCGGCGTTGGTACGGGGTGCCGCCCAGCGCCGCGCGCTGAGCACTCGGCTACGCTCTACAAAATGCAGAGCGTGTTGCCGCACACGGACGTGCGAACGCGGGCAAGTCCAGGGAGGCATTGTTCAACGCTTTCTTAGCGTCCCAGCGCGCCGCCCAACACCCAGCCCGCCACGGCACCTGCCGCAGTGGCGGCGGCACGCCCATCGCCATGACCTAACTGTGAGCCAATCAAGCCGCCGGCCGCGCCAAGCACTGCCCGGTTGAGCAGGGGTGACGCGCTCATCGCTGGTGTTTGGTAGTAGGACTGCGAGTAGTAGGCAGTCGGATAGTCGCTGGACTGCTGGTACACCGTGGCGCCGTACACCGGTGCCGAATAGTACGCAGGGGGTGCGTAATACACTGGCGGCGGCGTGTAGTAGCGCGGGGACGAGTAATACACCGGCCGGGCGACGTAAACCGGGTAGGGTGGCGCGAGGTAAATCGAGGTGCTGACGCCATAGGCAGGGCCACGCGCGTAGTAGCCGCCGTGATGACGATGTTCGTGGCCCCACTCGTGTCGGCCGTACTCCCAACCACGATCTGCGTGCGCGCCGAGGCTCGCGCCCAGCAGGACGCTGGCGACCAGCAAGCGGGTGCGAAGGGGGGTGACATGTGAACGGGTCTTCATCAAAGCGATCATGCGAGTGCTCCCTGAATCACCCTGAAGCGCTCCGCCGATCGGAGGCTCCGGTGTGTGTCGGCCACTCTCGGCCCGCTGCGCTGAATCGCGAATGAACCATCGACACGGCTACAATGCGCGCATGAGTCGAATCCAAGCCCTGTATCACCTCACTGCCGATAGCGCGTCCATCGAAGGCCGTGCGCAGGCGCTGGCCGCTGAACAAAGTATCGAAATGCCGCCCGCGGCGGTGACCAACGCCTACGTGCGCAACGAGGTCATCGCCACCATTGAAGGCATCCAGCCCCTCGATACCCATCGTTTTGCCGTGATGCTCGGGATTGCGACGGTGACGACCGGCATGGAAGCCGGGCAGTTGATGAACATGCTGTTCGGCAACTGCTCCCTGCAGGACGACGTCACGCTGGTGGACGTGTCTTTCCCCGACGATTTTGTCGCCGCTTTTCCGGGGCCGAGGTTTGGTCTTGCCGGGATTCGGGAGCGCGTAGGGGCCCACGGTCGCGCGCTTACGATGACCGCCCTCAAGCCGCAGGGGCTAGGAGCGGACGCCCTCGCCAGCCTCTGCGGGACCTTTGCGCGAGCCGGCCTCGACATCATCAAAGACGACCATGGCATTGCCAATCAGCACTACGCGCCGTTCGCGGCTCGCGTGCAGGCCTGTCAGCGCGCCCTGCGTGAGGCAAACGCTCTCACCGGCGGACGCAGCGTCTATGCGCCTTCGATCTCGGGCGGGCCCCGCCAGATTGCCGAGCAGTTAAAAATCGTGCGCGAGGAAGGCGTGGGCATGGTGCTGCTATGTCCGATGCTACTGGGCGTGGGCAGTCTGGTGGAGATGGCGACGGAGAATCTTGGCGTGGCCCTGCTCGCCCACCCGGCGATGGCCGGCGCTGCGCGCATTGCCCCGCCGTTATTGCTGGGTCGCCTGTTTCGATTGTTCGGCGCTGATGCCACGGTCTTTCCCAATTACGGCGGACGTTTCAGCTATAGCCCTGAGACTTGCCTTGCGTTGGCCGATGCGGCGCGCTTGCCCTGGCATGGGCTGCGTCCCATTGCGCCGGTGCCGGCCGGCGGTATGAGCGTTGCGCGAGTACCGGAAATGCTGTCGGTCTATGGCGAGGACACCATTCTGCTGATTGGCGGCGCGCTGCTCTCGGCCGGCGCCGAACTCTACGAGCGTAGTTGTGATTTTGTGAATGCAGTGGCTGCCACGGCGCAGTCGGGAGGCGGAGTCTGATGAGTAACAAACCCCATCGACGTCACCATGGTGATTTCACCTGGGAGGAAGTGCCGGTGCTGGCCTACAAGCAGGACGGCACGGCGCCGTTCCGGGATGTCACCCGGCAGGTGCTATTTGAAGATGCCGATCTTGGTTGCCAACTGCGCTATTTCGAGGTCGCGCCCGGTGGGCATAGCACGCTCGAGCGCCATCAACACGTCCACGCGGTGATGATCGTGCGCGGCGCGGGACGGGCGATGGTGGGAAACCAGGTGATGTCGGTCGAGCTTAACGATCTGGTGCACGTGCCGGCGCTGAGCTGGCATCAGTTTCGTGCCGACGCTGATGCGCCGCTCGGGTTTCTCTGCATGGTCAATGCAGAGCGCGACCGTCCCCAGCTACCGGATGCCATAGCGCTCGCGCAGCTCAGGGCTCAGCCCGAGGTTGAGGCGTTCATTCGGGTCTGAGCGCTGAGCGGCTCAGAACCCGAGTTTCCGCCGCTCCTGCTCGAGGGCGGCCCGCGTGCTCCGATAAGCGATCTCCAGTGCACGAAGCATGGGGTCGGCGGTTTCCACCCGCTTCTCCCGCCCCATCAATTCAAGCTCACGACACAGGTCAACCATCTGGGCCGCGCCGAGATTGGCGCTGCTGGATTTCAGACTGTGCGCGGCGTGCTCCAGGCGGCTAGGGTTCCAGCCTTCCACCGCTTCGCGAATTTCAGACATCGCCACCGGGGCGGATTCGAAATAAAGCTCGATTACGCGCCCCAGCACCGATGGCGCTCCCTCTCGTTGTAGCGCCGAAATGCGGCCCAGCGCGAGCGGGTCCAGCACGCTTGAAGTGCCGGTGTTAATCGGTGGCGCCTGCGTATTCGTGCCGAGTTTGGTCTCGATTTCCTGGGTGCCATCGGGCGATGAGGCGACTTGAGGCAGCCATTGTGCGAGCGTGGTCGCCAACTGGCGCTGCGAGAAGGGCTTGGCCAGATAGTCATCCATTTGCGCCTTAAGGCAGCGTTCACGGTCGCCCTCAAGCGCATTGGCCGTGAGCGCAATGATGGGCACCCGTTTGCCTTCGACGAAGTCGCTTTCGTAGGCCCTGATGGCTGCGGTAGCTGCAAAGCCGTCCATGATGGGCATTTGCACGTCCATTAGCACAGCCACGAAGGGATCGTAGAGTTCGTCCAGTGGGGTGCCCGTGAAGGTCTCTACCGCCTCCTTGCCGTTCGCCGCCAGCGTGACGCGGCAACCGAGGTTTTCAAGCAGGAGCCGCACGAGTTCCTGATTCACCGGGTTGTCTTCAACGGCCAGGATGCGCGCATCGAAGCGTGGGAGTTCGGCGGCCTTGGCGCTTTCCATCGGATCTACGGCAATCGGGCTGAGCGGACGCGTCAGGTCGAGTGCGTCCGCAATCGCATCGTAGAGTTCCGATTGCCTGGCCGGCTTCGCGAGGTAGCTTGAAATGCCGGCGTCAAACCATTGCCCGGTCTCCGCCAGACTATCGATTTGACCCAGCACGACAATCTGCGGCCGTGGGATTCGGGGGTTGCGGCGGATTCCAAGGGCAAAGTCTAGCGCGTCATCGGTGATCTTACGGTCGAACAGCAACAGTTCGATCGGCTCGCCTTCCTTGGCCGCCCGCATCATGTGGGCGACCGCAGCCTCCGCCGAGGTCACCGCCACCGCCCGCGCTTTCCAGTTCTCAAGCTGCGACACCAGTGCCTCGCGGCTAACGGGATGAGCATCGGCAATCAAGATCCGGCGATCGGTAAGTAAAGGCCGCGCGGTCCGTCGCCTTCCCAGTGCGCTGGGATCAGCCATCGGCAACGGACAGGTAAACCAGAAGTTGCTGCCCCGTCCCGGCTCGCTGTTCACGCCAATGGTGCCGCCCATAAGCGTGGTAAGTCTTTTGCAAATCGCGAGCCCCAGTCCGGTGCCGCCAAATTTTTTAGTGGTGGAGCTATCTGCCTGCGCGAACGAATCGAAGATGCGGTCCCGATGTTCCGGGTCGATCCCGATGCCCGTGTCCCTCACCTCAAACCGCAACAGGCAGATGTCGTTTTCCGGCGGTTCCACGCGCACCCTTACAATAACGTCGCCCCGTTCCGTGAACTTCAGCGCATTGCCGACAAGATTCGTCAGGATTTGGCGTAAACGGTCCGGATCGCCGCGATAGATCGAATGCGCCGCAGGGGGAAATATGACCTGTAACTCGAGTCTCGCCCGGTGCGCACGCTCGGCAAACATCACGCCGATGTCTTCCATCAACTGCTGTAGGTCAAACACCAGCGATTGCAATTCCAGCTTGCCGGCTTCGATTTTTGAGAAGTCGAGGATGTCGTTGATGATGCCCAGCAACGACTCGCCCGAGCGATGGATGGTGCGCGCAAAGTGACGCTGCTTGCGGTTGAGATCAGTGCCTAGCATGAGCTCCGTCATGCCCAGCACGCCGTTCATCGGCGTGCGGATTTCATGGCTCATATTGGCCAGAAATTCCGCTTTGGACCGCGCCGCCAGTTCGGCCTGATCGCGCGCCGCCATCAAGCTTTTCTCGACTTCTTTCTGCACGCTTAACTGTTCGCCCAGTCGCGCGTTCAGCTGCTCAGTATTGCGCTTGGATTCCGAAATTTCGGAGACCAGCTGCGCATTCGCAAAGCGATGCGCCAGAGACGATACCGAGGTCCGGTTAACGGTGCCGGCGCAGTATGCGGTGTAGGAGAGATG
>CANFVX010000134.1 GCA_947450495.1 Gammaproteobacteria bacterium | reverse complement strand
GAGCGGCGAAGCCTCTGGCGCAGACATCTCAGGGCTCCCGCCCAAGCGCTTGGCAGACACGGGATCTGTGCGGGTGATGTGGCATGGACAGATTATGGCCCGGCCACGCGCCAAGTTATCCATCTGCGGCCCACAAATGTGCGCCCACCAGCGCGCGCCAGGGACTGAACTGCGCCAACCACGTGGCGGTCCGCGTGGCGTCAATCGGTGTCGCTTCGCCGAGCAGTCGCTGCAGGCTGCGACGGACCGCAACGTCGCCGTGGAGAGAACCGTCCAGCCAACCATATCCCCGCAAGAGCAGGTAGTTCAGCGTCCAGGGCCCAATGCCGCGTACGGCGAGCAGGGCACTGCCAATTGCCTCCGCATCAAAGTGAGTGGTCCAGGCTTCAAGCGGCAAGCGGCCCTCGGCGGCAGCGATGCTGACGGCCCGCACGCTCGCGGCCTTGGTGGCGGTAAGGCCTGCGGCGCGCAAAGTGTCTTCGGTGCAGGCTGCAAGCCGGTCGGCGTCCGGATGGCAGTAGAGCTGTTCAGGACCTTGCAGACCAGTCGCCAGAATCAGGCGCCGCCGGATGGAAATGGCCGCATGCACGCTGATTTGCTGGCCAATGATTGCCCACACAAGGGCCTCGAACGGACTGGCTGCGACCGGCACCCGCAGCCCGGGGCGCGCGGCGATCAAACTGCCCAGCACGGGATGCCCGCGATACGTCTCTTCAAACCGGGCCACGGACTGATCGAGCCCAAGCATTCGCGTCAGCATTTTGCGCAGCGCGGCTTCCGCATCAGGGCCCGGATCGCTGGCCAAGATCAGGCTTCCAAGCGCGCTTGGTCCCGTAAATTCCACCACGAGACAGGCCGGTGCCCCATGCCACAGCAGGCCTTTGCGCAGGCTGGAATCTGTCACCTGCTCCGCGACTGCTTCGCGGTCGCGGCGGTGAAATTTGAGAATGTCTTCTGGCCGATAGTCGCCGGGCAGCGCGAGCGTGCAAGTCACCGTCGACCGCGGCTTAGTCATCAGATTTTGCCGCGTTCGCTTCGCGTTCCAGCAAGGCGCGCTTGCGCGCCACCCCCCAACGATAGCCTGACAATTCCCCGCTCCCGCGTACCACGCGATGGCAGGGCACGGCGACCGCCAGCGGATTTGCCGCACAGGCCTGTGCGACGGCGCGGCTTGATTTGGCCTGCCCGATGCGGCGCGCGATTTCGGCATAGCTGACGGTGCTGCCCGCTGGGATGGCGCGTAGCGCTTGCCACACCCGCTGCTGAAACACCGTGCCGCGCAGATCGAGTGGCAAATTGCAGCCGGTATGCGGCGCTTCAATCAGGCGAATCACGTCTTCGAGCAGGATTTCGAATCCGGCATCGGCGTGGCACAGCGTGGCCTTCGGAAAACGTGCTTCGAGTGCCTCCCGCAGCGCTTGCGGCGCGTCTCCTAGCTGGATTGCGCACACGCCGCGCTCGCTGGTGGCCACGAGCAAGGCGCCGAGCGAGCACGTGGTGAGGGCGAAGTGGATCGTGGTGTCCAGGCCGCCGGTTCTGAAACGTCGGGGCGTCATGCCGAGCGCGTCGTCGGCTTGGGCATAGAAGCGGCCGGAGGAATTGAAGCCCGCGGTATACAGGGCGTCCGTCACCCGCTCACCGCGCGACAGGGCGCTGCGGACGCGAGCAGCCCGCGCGGCGTCTGCCCAGGCTTTGGGGGTAAGCCCGGTGACTTTTCGAAACAGACGATGCAGGTGTGCGGGGCTGAGTTGCGCCCGCTCGGCAAGGGCAGTGAGCGAGACGGGCGAATCGCTGCTTTCGAGGTGGCGACAAAGTGCCGCGACCAACGCCGCCTGCGCGGCGGCGGGTGAGACACCGTCCGGCTTGCAGCGCAGACAGGCCCGGAAGCCAGCAGCGCGGGCGGCCTCGGGACTGGTGAAGAACGACACGTTTTCGGGGCGCGGCAAGCGCGCGGTGCAGGTTGGGCGGCAATAGATGCGGGTGGTTTTCACTGCGATCAGAAACTGGCCGTCGGCCTCTGGCGCGCGACGCAATACCAGTGGCCAGCGCGGATCGCTCAGTGTGGTTTCAGCAGCAGAGGGGGTATTCATTCGAGCGCTCCCGGCATTTCTGACAGCGGTCATTTTCGACTGTCGCGCGGCTGGGAACACTCCGTCTCTTGCGCGGTAATTCGATTTCTCGATGCCTGCGCCACGGCCCGACTGCCGCTCAGACGAACAGCTTTACCCCTTCGCAGATGAGCCCAATGAGTCCGCCGAACACGCCGCCCCACAGCACCAGCCAGCCCAGATGTTTGCGGATCATCTCCTCAACGATTTCTTTCACCTTCTGCGGGGTCAGTTCGGCAAGTCGCGCGTCGATGATGAGTTCCACCTGCTGCACCAGCCCTTCGGTGAAATTGCCGCCGCCTTCGCCCGCGTTGTTGGCGAGTTCGGTCACCACGCCCTTGAGCTTTTCAACAATGGGCGCCTTCAGTGGCGTGAGCGCCGCCTTACCTCCGAACATTTTCAGCGCGCCGCCCAGCGGGGAATCCACGATGGCGTCGGTCAGGTGGTCGAACACCCGGTCGTAGTCGATGCGCTCGCCAATGGCCTGCGCCGAGCGAGCGCCGTGCTGATCGAAAAAGCGCTCGATGTGCTCACGGGAAAAAAACTCGGTCACGATGAGGTGTTTGATTCCCGACTTGAATTCCTCAAAGCGCATCGGGATGACGCCCGATCCGTACAGGTAGGGCACCTTGTCGAACAACATGTAGATGGCGATCCAGTTGGTGAAGGCCCCCGACAAGGAGAAGGCGCCGGTCGCGGTGACCACTTCGCCGTATTTCGGGATGAAGTAACCCACGATCGTCACCAACAACGAGATGAGATTGGTCCAGCCGCTCATGTTGATCATGGGATGCTCCCGACGCCAGGCGTCATCTGGCGTGCGATTGAATTACGCTGCGCTAAGGTCGAACCCTTCATAGCCGTTAGCCGCGACGTCCCGGCATTTCTCGGCGTAGGCCGGATAGCCAAGATAGGGCATGAACACGCGCGGCTTGCCGGGCACATTGGCGCCGAGATACCAGGAGTTGCACGAATAGAGCAGGGTGCCATTCGCGACTTCCTGCACATGGTCGCCCCACACCAGTTCGACCTCGTGCCGGGGTTCGATGTGGTTGATCCCGTTGGCGCGCAGATACTCCAGACAGTCGGTGATGAAATCGACGTGCTGCTCAATCGCCATGATCATGTTGGTCAGCACCGACGGGCTGCCGGGGCCTGTAATCGTGAACAGATTGGGGAAGCCTGCTGACATCAGTCCAAGGTAGGTAATAGGACCTGCCGCCCATTTGTCTTTCAGCGCGACGTCACCACGACCCCGGATGTTGATGCGGTCGAGAGAACCCGTCATGGCGTCGAACCCGGTGGCGAATACGATGACGTCGGTATCGATAACGCGGCCGCCGGCGCTTACGCCGGTCGCCGTGATTTCCTCGATGCCGATCTGGCTAATGTCCACCAGTTCCACGTGCGGCAGGTTATAGGTTTGGTAGTACCCGGTGTCCACGCACACGCGCTTGCAGCCAAAGGTGCCTTTGGGCGAGAGCAGTTCGGCGGTCTTGGCATCTTTGACGATGCTACGAATTTTTTCGCGCATGTAATCGGCCACGATGCTGTTCGTCTTGGCATCTACCAGCAGGTCGGCAAACGCGCCGTAGATCGGCAGTCCGCCCCAGGCCCAACGGCGATCGAGTTCCGCGCGGACTTCTTCCGGCGGCAATTCGCTGCACAGCTTGGGATTGAGGTTGATGTCGTAGGCGAGCGGTTGGGCCAGACCGCGGGCGCGCAGGTCGCCGTAGTTGGCTTTGATGTCGGCCACGTAAGCCGGATCGAGCGGCTGGTTGTGGGCCGGCACCGAATAATTGGCCGTGCGCTGCAGGACATAAAGCTGCTTGGCCTGCTTCGCGATTTCCGGAATCGACTGAATGGACGAGGAGCCCGTACCAATCACCACCACCGTCTTGCCAGTGAAGTCCACGCCTTCCCTGGGCCAGCGGCCGGTGTGGTAGGTCTCGCCCTTGAAGCTGCTTTGACCCGGGAAGCTGGGCTCGTTGGTCGACGACAAACAGCCGGTGGCCATGATGCAGTGCCGAGCCTGAATGACTTGGCCGTCGTTGGTATCGATATCCCACAGGCCGGTGCTGTCGTTGAATTTCGCGGAGTTCACCCGCGTGTTGTACTGGATGCCGTCGGCGAGCTTGAAGCGCTCGATCACGTGCGCGACGTAGGTCAGGAGTTCGGGTTGGGTGGCGTAGCGCTCGGACCAGTTCCACTCCTGAGCGAGTTCATCGGAGAACTTGTAGGAGTACTGCATGCTCTCGATATCCACCCGGGCACCGGGGTAGCGGTTCCAGAACCAGGTGCCGCCGGCGCCGCTGCCGGCCTCGACCACGCGGGCATTGAAGCCGCTCTTGCGGAGGCGATGGAGCATATAAAGGCCGGCGAAACCTGCGCCTACGATGATCGCGTCCAGCGGTGCGGTGGTGGTTTGAGTTGTCATGCGTTTATCTCCTTTAAGACCCAATCATGAGTATCTGACCGCCCGGTTTTGCGGCGGTCGAATAGCTTGGTGCTGGATTATCCGGCCAGTGTTGGCCCGCTACCAGTAGGCGTTTTGCTCAGGCGCTTACCAGTGCTGGCAGTTCACTCAGGCTACGGATGGTGTGATGCGCTTCGATGGTGACTTTGCCAGCCTGTAACGGGGGCGGCATGCCTTCGTCGATGATGAGAGCGGTACGCATGCCGAGTGCGTGAGCGCCGGCGATGTCATGTTCGGGCGAGTCGCCCACGAACAGCACCTCGTGCGCCTGTAAGCCGGACTTCTGCAAGCACAACTCGAAGAAGCCTCGATGGGGTTTACAGGACTGTGCCGCTTCGGAACTGGTCCAGTGGTCAAGCCAGCGGTCCAGACCTTCGCGCTGAACCAGCGGCTCCAGCATATCGTCGTCGATATTGGAGACGATGCATTGATAGAGGCCCATTTCGCGCAGGCGAGTGAGGGTTGGGATGCAGTCCGGCTTGATTTCCAGACAGCCAAAGACGGAATCGCGGTGGGCGTCGATGTACCAATCAGCCACTTCGTCGCTCGCATTGGCGCCTACCATGTCCACGCAGCGGATGAACGCGTCGCGGAATAAGTCGCGGTGCAGATAGTAGGATTTGTCGGCGTATTCGGCGCTCAGCGCGGCGATGGCGTCGCCGTAAGCTTTCTTCACGATTCGCGCGTCTGCGATTCCCAGGCGTTCAGCGGCTCGTGTGAGAAGTTCGCCATGGCTTCTCGGCACATGCTTATAGGTATAGAGCGTTCCGCCCAAATCGAAGAAAACACCTCGGACCGGCATGGCAGAAACCTGTGCTGAAATAGGGAAGCCAGTATACGCAAATGACCCGCGGCGAAGCTTACGGCTTCTATACTTCCGCCTTCACAGCAACCGCTTAGCCCAGGGAGGCCCGCGCCATGAGTGACATTCGCCCTTTCAAGTTTGCAATTCCCGAGGCCGCACTCACCGACCTCAAGGCGCGGCTAGCGCTTACCCGCTGGCCGGAGCGCGAAACTCCCGATGACTGGAGTCAGGGCATTCCGCTGGCCTACATGAAAGAGGTTTGCCGCTACTGGGAGCATGATTACGACTGGCGGCGTTGCGAGGCGCGCCTGAATGCCTTACCGCAATTTGAGACCGAGATCGACGGACTGACCATCCAATTCATGCATGTGCGCTCGCCAGAGCCGAATGCGCTGCCGGTCGTGATGACGCATGGCTGGCCCGGTTCAGTCATCGAATTTCTGAAAGTGGTGGGCCCACTGACCAACCCCGCCGCCCATGGCGGCAACCCGGCAGACGCTTTCCATGTGGTATGCCCGAGTTTGCCCGGCTTTGGCTTCTCCGGTAAGCCGACCGCACCGGGCTGGACGATCGAACGCATTGGCGAAACCTGGGGCAAGCTGATGGCGCGTCTCGGCTATGACCGCTACGTCGCACAAGGCGGGGACTGGGGGTCGGCCGTTACCCATAGCATCGCTATGACCGAGACTGACCACTGCATTGGCATCCATACCAATATGCCCTTGGTTAGCCCCACAGCGGATTCCCGCGATGATCTGACCGAGTTCGAGCAAAAGGCGATCGAGGACGGCAAATACTATTGGGAATGGGATTCAGGCTACTCAAAGGAACAGAGCACTCGCCCGCAAACGGTCGGTTACGGACTCACCGATTCGCCTAGTGGTCAGGCGGCCTGGATTCTCGAAAAATTCTGGGCGTGGACGGATTGCGACGGGCATCCCGAAAACGCGCTCACCCGCGACGAACTGCTGGACAACGTGATGATGTATTGGCTGCCTGCGGCGGCGGCCTCATCAGCAAGGTTGTACTGGCAGAGCTTCGGCTTGCTCACCCGGCGCCATGAGCAAATTCATATTCCGGTGGGAGTGAGCATTTTTCCGCATGAAATCTTCCGGGCCTCCAAGCGTTGGGCCGAGAGTCGCTACACGAAACTAGTGCATTACCAACAGCTGCCCAAGGGCGGGCACTTTGCGGCTTTTGAACAGCCATCTACCTTCATCGATGAGGTCCGGACGACCTTTCGGGGGCTACGTTGATCGCCTGAACAAGCGGGGCACCGCATGTCGCCAGCGGACCAGAATCCGGTCTGCTGGCCTCTCAGATTGTCTTCATGGTTTCTGTTTCTTGTAATAATACGATCATATATCCGGCAGTTTTTAGCCACACACTGCATTTCCTTAAATTTTTTTTCGAGGGCCCCCCATTGCCCTCGTCAATAAGTCTGTTCTCCCGACGATACTCGCGAAGCCGCCCACTAGCGGACAGGGAAACTTGCGTCCGACCGCTCCCTAGCGACGCAACCCAAACTCGAATCCACGCTTTGCCCTAACGAGGAACGCACATGGCCAAAATCACCGGTAAATCTGGCAACGTCAAAGACACGCTAACGGGCACATCAGGCGTCGATACGCTGAACGGCGGTCTTGGCGCGGACGTCATGAAAGGCCTTGGTGGCAACGATATTTATATCGTTGATAACGTTCGTGACGTCGTCACGGAAGCGGCAAATGCCGGCGCTGATACGGTGCGGTCTTCGGTCAATTACACGATTGGCAACAACGTTGAGAATCTGACGCTGACGGGCACCGCGGCCAAGACCGGCACCGGCAACGCGCTCAAAAACGTGTTGGTAGGCAACACGGCCGCCAACACACTCACCGGCCTTGCGGGCAACGACACGCTGGACGGCAAGGCCGGCGCTGACAAACTTATCGGTGGGCTTGGCAACGATACCTACGTCGTCGATAGCGCCTCCGACGTCATCGTAGAATCCGCCGGGCAGGGTACGGACTTGGTGCAGAGCAATGCCGCCGCTTACACCTTGGCCGCGAACGTGGAAAACCTCACGCTGTTAGCCGCAACCGCGAAAAGCGGCACAGGCAATTCCCGCAACAACGTGATTACGGGTAACGCTTCGGCGAACACGCTGGACGGCGGTGCGGGCACTGACACCCTCATCGGCGGCGCGGGCAACGATAGTTATAAAGTCGACGTGTCGACTGACAAAATCACCGAGACCGCCACCGGCGGTGTGGATACCGTGATTTCCACAGCCAGCAGCTATGTGCTCGGCGCGTTTGTTGAAAATCTCACGCTGAAAGCCGGCGCAGCGACCGCGCTCGTCGGTACCGGTAACGATGGCAATAACATCATCACCGGCAATGAATTCGCTAACGCGCTGGACGGCGGTGCCGGCAACGACACAATCAACGGCGGCGACGGGGCAGACACTTTGGATGGCGGCGCCGGCGATGACGTCATCATCTTCGACGCAGCAGACGACGTAATGGACGGCGGGACTGATTTCGACACCCTCCGGATCAGCACTACCGGCGAAACCCTCGACCTTGCATTCCTGACCAGCGAAAACGTGCTCTCCGGCTTTGAGAAGCTGGATCTTGGGAACAAGGAAACAGCTGTCACGCTCACGCCGGACGCCGTGAAAGCGCTGAGCGACACCGAGGCCCTCGTGCTTGACGGTGGCGCTAGCGACTCTGTTGATCTCGGCGAGGGCTGGGTGAAGCAGCCTTCGACGGGCGTTCCGGCTGGCTATGACCGCTACCAGAACATCATCGACTCGGTGGTCAATGCCACTATCGACATCAAGCAGGGTATTCAAGTCACGCTCAATAGTGCGCCGACGGGTTCGGCGACGAGCAGCACGGCGCTGACGACCGCTGAAGACACGGCGGTTGATATCAACCAGAGCGAGTTCCTGACGGGCTTCAGCGATGTAGATGCGACCGACGTCCTGGTGGTGTCGTCGATCAGTGCGGACCACGGGACGGTGGTGGACAACGGCAACGGCACGTTCACGTTCACGCCGGAGGCGAACTACGACGGCGCCAACATGTTTACCTACACGGTGTCTG
>CANFVX010000133.1 GCA_947450495.1 Gammaproteobacteria bacterium | reverse complement strand
TTTCTTCAATCCGGCCACCGAAATGGACAAGGCGCAGAGCAACTTCAATCACAACGTCTCCGGCGTGTTGCTGCTGTTGATTGGGCTGGTCGCGATTATCGACCGCCTGGGACTCGCCCGCTGGGCGCGCCACTGGCCCCTGCTCTTCCTGCCGTTTGCGCTGCTGCTGCAGGTGATTGTGGAGCCCACCGGCTGGCCGCTGGGCGATGAGGGCTTTTTCGAGCCGCTGCTGAATCCTTCGGTGGTCCAGCATCGACTGGCGAGCCTGCTGCCGCTCTTCATTGGCATCATGGAATGGCGGGTGCAAACCGGCGCGCTCGCCAACACGGTGTGGCGCTACACCTTCCCCGGCCTGTGTTTTCTGGGCGGCGCGGTATTGCTCACGCATACCCATGTGGCAACCGGGCTCAAAAGCGAATTCCTGATTGAAGTCTCCCACGCCGGCATCGCGCTGTTTGCGGTACTGGCCGGGATTGGACGCTGGCTCGAACTCCGCCTGCCGCCGCCCGCCCCGCGCCTGACCGGCGTGCTGTGGACGAGCAGCCTGCTGGCGATTGGATTTCTGTTGTTGTTCTATCACGAGACCTGAGCCGGCCCCGCGTTGCGGGTTCAGGCGCTGTCCATTACCGTGCGGACGCGGGCGCGCCCGCCGCTTAAAAATTGAAACAGGAGCACACGATGTACACCTTGCCCGCCGGCTACCCGAACGATGCTTTCGCCGCGTTTGATTTCCTGAAGACCAAAAAGACCCTCGCCAACGAAGACTTCATCGTGCTGGCGCTGGTGGAATCCATCGGCGAGCTGTTCTACGAAATTCTGGCCAAAGGTATCGACAATGCTGAAGCGCGCAGCCTGCTGACCCATAACGCGGCCGAAGAACGCGGCCACGCGCACCGCATGTTGAAGGCGCTCCGTCTGCGCGGCGCCGAACCGTTTGAACTGCCGCCGGTGGCGGAAAATCCGTTCTTTGCGATGGCGCCCACTGAAGTACCGGCCTCGGACGAACTCTTCGGCCTGCTGGAAGCGGGCGAAGTCGAAGGCGACCTGCAATATCACCGTTGGGCCGAAGGTGAACCGAACGCCGAAGTCGCCCAGCTGTTACGCCTCAACGGGGTGGAAGAAACCCGCCACTGCGAACGCGTGCAACAGGTGAAAGCGCTGCTAAGCGCGGCCTGATCAGACTTGCCCGCCGCCGTGGAATCACTGGAAGCCGCCTTCCGCGCCTTCGGGTTCAATCCAGGCAGTCCGCTGGATGGCGCTTTGCTGGTCTCGAAGGTGGTGTATCCGGCAACGGATGAGCGCCAATGTCGTGAACACATCGCCCGGCTGGCGAGTGAGATTGGCAGCGAGGCGACGCCGGAGCGCCTTCTCGCCACCCTTCGCCAGCACGGCTTTCAGGGCGCAGAGCAGTACTACGAACCCGCCAACAGCGCGCTGGCGCTGGTACTGGATACCCGGCGCGGGATCCCGATTAGCCTCGCGGCGCTGATTATCGGCGTCGCGGAGGCGCTGGAAATGACCGCCGTGGGCATCAATTTCCCCGGTCATTTTCTGGTCTCTCTGGCGGGTAGCACGGTCGACCCCTTCACGCTCGAAGTGCTCGAAGACGCCACGCTCACGGAGCGCATCAACGCCAGCGGGGTGCCCTTTGATCAAGCCATGAAGCCCGCGACGCCGGTCGACATGGTGTTACGGATGCTGAATAACCTGCGCAGTCTGGCGATCGCGCGCGGCGACCACACCGAAGCGCTCACGATTTGCGACTATCAGCTCACCATGGCCAGCGACGCCTTCCCTATCCTGCTGGCGCGCGGCGAAAGCTGGTTTGCGCTGGGCGCCGAACAACAGGCCATGCGTGAGCTTGAACGCGCGTTGCCGCTGGCGCCAAACCCGGCGATTGCCGCCCAGCTCACCGCCAAATTGCGAGAGTTCTCAGCCCGCCGTCGCACCCTGCATTAAGGCTCAGACCGTTAGCACCAGTTGCGGCTGAAAGCTGGCCTGTTCGCCGCTGTCGGCATAGCCGAGAGGATTGGCGATCACGCGACAGTGCTCCAGCCAGTAGTCGCTGGGGCAGTGCAGATGGCCATGCAGCCAGAGGTCCACGCCGCGCGTCATCTCATCCAGCGCGCTACAAAAGCCGGCCGTGCCGGGCGTGAGCCCGTAGCGCGGATCGTGGCTGCGCAGACTGGGCGCAAAATGCGTCACCACCACAGTCTTTCCGGCATACGGCTGGGCCAGGCGCGCCGCCAGCCACTGCTGGCAGCGCAACGATTCTTCGCGCATCGCGCTAGCATCAAACAATTGACCATGACGGACGGTTGCTGCGCGTTCCAGATAGTAATTGGCCGCCCTGAACGCTTTTTCACGCGCCCGGAGGTTATGCGTCATGGAGCCGGGCACATGCGCCGGCCGGTCGGCAAAGGCATCAAAATCGGTCCACAAAGTGGTGCCCAACAGGCGGACCTCGCCGAAATCCACTTCGGCTTGCTCCAGCCAGGTAATGCCCAGCCGCGCGCATACCGCTTGCAGGGCGCGGCGGCAGTCATCGAAGTCCTGTCCGTCATATTCGTGATTGCCGGGCAGATAGAGCACCGGCACCGGCCAGTGACCTAAGGCGGGAGAAAATCGGCGCAGGCAAAATTCGGGGTCGCCGTGCGGCGCCATCGGGGTATCCGGCCCGGCGCCGATATCGCCGGCCAAGACCAGCACATCGGCGTCGGGGGCCGGCACCGGCACAAATCCCGGTTCGACTTCGAGATGCACATCGCTCATCAGTTGAATCTTCATGGGCCGCAGTATGCCAAACTAGGCCATCACTTCCGGGAATTTCCCAGCACCTGTCCGGGTGCGTTTTCAGGAGTTCGTGTTGTCGAGTTCAGGCACAGAAGAGCCCAAAGCAGGCCTTGCCGCCAGCGCCCCGGAGTCAGCACCGCCCGGGCCGTGGGCCGAGCTCTGTCATGCCGCGCGCCGCTTCCTGCTGACCGTGGACGCCGACTTAAGGGTCCTTGAACTCTCGATACTGGAAGCCCGCGCCGACGGCGGCCCTCATGGCCCGATGATCGCGGCACTCTTTACCGGCAACTCACTCAGCCAACTGCTGCCGCCGGCATCTGCCCTGGCCCTGCGCGAGGCGGTTCAGGCCAGCCTGGGCAAGGCGTTACCCACACGTTGCGACACCCTTCCCCAGCAGGCGCGTGACGCCTGGGTGTGCGCGATAAGTCCCATTTTCGGCGCGAGCGTGTCGGGCAAACGCGTCCACTGCCTGTTTGAGGCGGTGGACAGCAATCCGTTGACCGAGCTCCGCAGCACTTCTCAAGCCAATGCGCAGCGCCTCGACGAGGCCATGAGCTACGCGCAAATGGGCTGGTTTGAACGGGATCTGGAAACCAGCATCGGTATCGGTTCCGCGTCGCTGGCGAAGATTTACGGCCTGACGCGTCCCGAAGGACCTTGGCACTACGATGAAATCCGCGCCCGCATCCTGCCGGAGGACCGCGACCGACACACCCAGGCGATGGCCGTCACCCCGGACCGTTACGGGGATACCGCGAATCAGCTGATCCGTTACCGGATCCAGCGCCCCGATGGCGAACTGCGGACGCTGGAGATTCGCTATCGGAACATCGTTGAGCAGGAGCGACCGCGCGCTTACGGTTTTGTGCTGGATGTGACCGAGGCCACGCGTGCTGCCGAGGAATTGCAAGCCTATAAGTCCTGGCTGGATATGGCGGTGCAATCCGCCGGGATCGTGCTGTGGGAACGCGACCTCCACACGGGCGCGTTACGGACCTCGCCCAACTGGACGTCCTTCTATGGCTTGGCGCCCACCGAGAGCGGGCACATGCATCAAGCATTTCTGGATTGCGTGGTGCCTGAAGACCGCGACGTCCTGATGAACGCGCAGAGTGGTCTGTTGCAGGACGGCACCCCCTATACCCCGCGCTTCCGCGTGCAGGACGAGGCGGGGCAGATTCGCCAGCTGCGCTCGATCGGTCATCTGGTGCGGAACGCGCAGGGTCAACCCGCGCAGCTTCTGGGCTGCACCTGGGATATCACCGCCGAAAGCGACGCCGCCAATGCCCGCGACGTTAGCGAGGAGCGTCTCAAGCAGCTGGCACGGCTCGTACCCGGCATGGTGTTCCAGCTGCGACAACGCGCCGGCGGGCATCTGGAAATGCCTTACGCCAGCGAGGGCATCCTTGAACTGTTTGGGGTCTCGCCCAAGGACGTGAAAGCCGACGCGTCCATCTTGCAAGCGATGATCGCGCCTGCAGATCTGGACGAGGTGCTGCGCCAACTGCAGGAATCCGCCGAGACGCATCTGCCCTTGCAGGTGGAGTTTCGGGTGCGGAACACCAATGGCCAAATGCGCTCGCTCTACGCCCACGCCAATCCCGTACAGGATGCCGATGGCACCCTATGGCACGGCCATGTGACCGATATCAGCCATCGCCGGGCAGACGCTGAACGGCTGCGCAACAGCGAGGCACAGCTCAATCTGGCGCTCGCCTCCGCCCGGATGACCTTCTGGCAATGGGATCTGGCCAAAGACACTTTCAAGCGCTCACGCGCTAACGATAGCCAGCGTCGAAAACCACCGGAGGAAAGCCCGATGGAGCGCGTTCTGGAGCTCGTCCACCCCGATGAACTGGCTGCACTGTCGGAATCCTTCGCCGAAGTGGCGGCCTCCGGCAGCCGCTCCTCGTTCACGCTGGAGCATCGTCTGTGCTGGGGCCGACATCGTGAGAGTTGGGTTGAGACGCGCGCGCGCGGCATTTTCGACGAGCACGGCGAACTGGTGATGTTCTCGGGCGTGACCATTGATGTCAGCCAGCGGAAATCGGCTGAGCACGACCGCGAGCGCTTGCGAACCCAGTTAGGGCAGGCCCAAAAAATGGAGTCGATCGGCATGCTCACCAGCGGCATCGCCCACGACTTCAACAATATTCTCGGCAGCATTCTCGGCTACGCGGGCTTGGCCATGCAGCGCTACGCCGGCACCAGTCCGCCCAAACTCGCCGAATATCTCAACGAAGTGGTCACCGCCGGTGAGCGTGCCCGCGATCTGGTCGCCCAGCTGCTGGCGTTCAGTCGCGGCGAAAGCGTGGCGGTGCAGGCCACCGCCATTGGCCCCATCATCGAACAGTCCTTGCGCATGCTGCGTCCGGCCTTGCCGAGCAGCGTCAACGTGCAATTGAATCTGGCTTCCAACCTGCCGCTCGTGATGGCTAACGCCGTGCAATTTCAGCAGGTGCTGGTGAATCTCTGCGTGAATGCACGAGACGCCACTAACGGTAACGGCGTGATTACCGTGAGTGCGGCACCGGTCGAACTTGAGCCGGTGGCCTGCGCCTCCTGCCATCAGAATTTTTCGGGACGGTTTGTGGCCTTGACCGTGGAAGACACCGGCGAAGGGATCCCCGAGGCCGCGCGTTTACGGATTTTCGAGCCGTTCTTTACGACCAAAGCGCAGGGCAAGGGCTCTGGCATGGGGCTCGCGATGGTGCACGGCATCGTGCATCGACAGGGCGGGCATATTCTGCTCGACAGCAAGCCCAACGCCGGCACGCGCTTCCGCCTGCTCATGCCGGTCAGTGCGGACGCCGCCGAGGAAACCCCGACGCTGCCGTCCGCAGAGCAAAAACTCAGCGCCGCGACGGCCAACATCATGGTGGTCGATGATGAACCCACCGTGGCCGGTTTCATGCGCGAACTGCTTGAGCTCTCGGGATATACGGTGAGTGTATTCACCGCTCCTGAAGCGGCGCTGAAAGCCTTTCAGGAGGATCCGGGCCACTTCGATGTGGTGGTCACCGACCAAACCATGCCCGGCCTGACCGGCGACCAACTTGCGGCGCGAATGATGCCCCTCAAACCCGGTCTGCCCATCATTCTGGTGTCGGGCCACAGCGCGGTGGTGGACGAAAAGACAGCGCTCGGACTGGGGATTCGCGCGTTCCTGCGCAAACCGCTGCGTCACGCGGCATTGCTGGAGCAGATTCATGCCGCGCTCCAGCTCACCCCCGATTTGGACTGAGTTCAGCGCGGCAGCCGCGGCACATCAGACGCCTCACGCACCACTTCGCCCTCAATCACCACGCCCTGCGCCGGGCTGGTCGCGGACTGTGCCGCTGCCCGTTGCTCGCGCAAGACGCGACGCAGCGCGCGGGTCTTCCACCACCACCAGCCGCTGAATATCAGACCAAGCCCGAGCAGCACCCCGAGCACGACCAGCGAAAACATCACGCCCAGCACCAGCGCGCCCAGCGCCATCAGGCCGCTGAAGGCGCGCCAGGCCACGACCTGCCAGCGCGGAGGGGTCATCGTTCGGGGGACCAGTTTGCGGGGCGCTTTTCCGCAAAGCTCGCCAAGCCTTCGGCCGCCTCGGCCGTTTGCCGCTTGGCGGAATGGGCCTCGAGCAAGGGGTGCCAGCGCGGCGCTTGCGAAGGCTCGCCGCCCACCGCGCAGTCGAGCGCCAGCTGTTTGGTTTCGGCCAGTGCCTGCGGCCCGTTGGCCAGCAACTGGTCGATCACGCGCTCGCCTGCGGCGCCGAGTGCTGCCAAAGGCACCACCTCGTGTACCAGACCAATCCGCCGCGCCTCATGGGCGTCGAAGCGTTCGCCGGTCAACGCGTAACGGCGCACCTGACGCACGCCAATCGCATCGACCAGCTGCGGAATGATGATGGCGGCGGTGAGCCCCCAGCGCACTTCGGTAATTGAGAACAGCGCGTTGTCGGCGGCAATCACCACATCGCAGGCCGCGATGATGCCGGTGCCGCCGCCAAAGCAGGCGCCTTGCACCAGCGCGACGGTGGGCACGGCAAGGGTATTCAAGCGCTGCACGGCGTCGAAGGTGGCGCGGCTCGCTTCGAGATTGGCCGCCGCCGAAGCGGGCCGCACGCGATTAATCCAGCTCAAATCAGCGCCGGCCTGAAAGTGTTTGCCGGCGCCCTGCAAACGCAGCAGGCGCAGACGAGGTTCGATTGAGAGGGCGTCGATGGCGGCGAGTACGGCGGCAATCAATTCGTCGTTGTAGGCGTTGTTGACTTCGGGTCGGTTGAAAGTCACGGTGGCCACGCCACGCTCATCGAGCGTCCAATTGACAGGGGCTTGGGACACGCAGTGTTCTCCTTCGCTGCTTTGAAGAGGGCCGTGGCGCATGGTGCGCCAGCGCGTCGCGCCCGAACAGCGCAGCGCGCGCTTTTCTGCGTCCTTGGCCCCCTGCTCGCGCTCGGTGCCTGTTCGAAATCACCCGACCTTGAAATTGCCGCTGGGCCGGCCGATCCGCTAGCCAGCGTCGCTGCCTGCGCGCCCTTGAGCCGCCCCGGCCCACCCGGCGCCAGCGATGATCTCCACAGCCCTGAAGGGGTGAGCTACAGCGTGCGGGCACCGCTCAACTACTCGCCGCTTAACGCCCACCCGCTGCTGGTGGTGTACGCCCCCGCGCAACACAGCCCGGCGGCGAACGAAGCCGTCACCCAACTCACTCACGCGGTAACCGCGCGCGGCTGGCTGGTGGCCTATGCCGGCGCCCTGCCGATGTCGCTGGCGGCCACCAGAGCGTTTGCCCAACTGGCGGCAGATATCGCCCGCCACTATTGCGTAGACGACAAGAAAATCTTTGCGACAGGTCATTCCGATGGCGGCACGCTGACGACGGCCTTGGCGGTGCTGCCCGAACTGCCCCATCCGTTTCGCGCGATCGCCCCCAGCGCCGCCGGCATGACGGGCGAGGATCTCAAGGCCTATGCCTGCCCCGCACCGTTGCCCGTGCGGGTTTTTCATAATGCGGAAGACACGCACTTTCCGGGCTACGGCAACGCCGCCGCGCGCTGGTGGGCCCAATGCAACGGCTGCCGCGCGACGCGCGTGCCCGAGGCTGCGGGTTGCTGGCGTTATGAAGACTGTCCCGCCGCTGCCGAAGTCACGTATTGCGAGCGCCCCGGCGGGCATCAACACTGGCCCACCTCGGCGGCAGAACTGCTGTCTTTTTTCAGCGCCGCCTCACCCTGAACATGGGAGTCGTCATGCGTCATCGTGCTTGTTATCTGCTTTTGCTCGGCGCGGCGCTGGGTCGCGAGGCTTGCGCCCATGCGGTGCTTGAACAAGCCTCACCCGCGCGCCGCAGCGTCCTCAGCGCGCCACCGGCGGCGGTGCGCCTGCAGTTCAATGAAGGTGTTGAGTTGCGTTACTCGAGCATCGAAGTGCTCGATGGCAAAGACGCGGCGCAAGCGGCAGGCAGTCTGGCCGCACCGGATGCCCACTCGCTTAACTTGCCGCTATCGCCCCTGATCGCTGGCCGCTACACCGTGCACTACCGCGTGTTGTCGGCCGACGGGCATGTCATTGAGTCGCGCTATTCCTTCACCGTGAAAGAGGCTGCTGCCGGCCAATGACGCTGCTGGCGGCCTGCCTCGCCAGGTGGCTCGCGCTGGTTTGCGGGCTAGCCCTGCCCGGTTTGGGCATCTGGGTCCTGTTGGTCGGCGCA
>CANFVX010000132.1 GCA_947450495.1 Gammaproteobacteria bacterium | reverse complement strand
GGTCAATTCCTTGATGGCCTCGATCATGTTTTCGTTGGCCACCGCGATGATGGCCCACGCCGCATGCTCCACCGTCTGCCCGAGGGCCTCGGCGACTTGCGCCACCGCCTTGCGCGCCGCGGGTTCATCCAGGGTCATTCTTCCGCCCAGAAAGTGGTTGGGATCGAAATGACCCAGCACCACCGCCGCATCGGTCACGGTGGGGCGTTGACCGCCGCGTCCGTAACACGCGGGGCCCGGTTCGGAGCCCGCAGAATGCGGGCCTACGCGGAGCAGTCCGCCGGAATCCACCCAGGCAATCGACCCGCCGCCGGCGCCAATGGAATGCACCGCCACCGAGGCCATGCCCAGGTTATCGCCCGTCCATTGCGGCCCCAGCCAGGTGTCGCGCGAGAACTCCACCGCGCCGTCGCGCACCAGGCTGACGTCAAACGTGGTGCCGCCGGCGTCGCACACGATCACGTCTTTGGGCAGATTCTCGGCTTCGACATACGAGAGCCCCGCGATCGGCGCCATCGCCGGGCCCGATTTCACGAGGTAAATCGGGCGCTGCACGACGTCTGTCAGGTGCATCACGCCGCCAAAGGAGGTGCTCACCAGAATGTCGTTCTGATAGCCGGCAGCGCGGAGATCGCTTTCAAGATCCGACAGGTATTTCTGCATCAAGGGCTTCAGCGAGGCATCGATCGCAGTGGACGAAGCGCGCCGGTATTCGCGCAGAATCGGGTTGATTTGATGCGAAAGCGTGTAAGGCACGCCGGGCAGCACTTCTTCAATCAACTGCCCTACGCGCAACTCGTGCGCCGGGTTGGCGATCGACCACAGCAAACACACCGACACCGCTTCGATTCCGCGCTGCGGGAAGGTTGTGAGCAGGCTGCGCAGCGCGGCTTCGTCGAGCGCGGTCTCCACCGCGCCTTCGGCGTTCATGCGCTCCCGCACTTCGAAGGTATAGCGCCGGGGGATATAGGGATCCGGGTATTCCATCCGCAGGTTATGCGGCTCGGCTTTACCGCCCTCTTTCAACAGCAGGATGTCCGGAAAACCGTCGGTGGTGAGGAACGCGGTGCGGGCGATTTTGCGCTCGACGATGCCGTTGGTCGCGCGGGTGGTGCCGTAGAGGAACACCGAGGTCTCCGCCAGCAGCGCCGTAGCGGTGGTGCCCAAATGCTCGGCGGCGACCGCAAGCCCGGCCTCGATGCTGGCAAACGCACGCTGGCGGTCGGTCAGCGCTTTTCCGATAGTGAAACCGCCGGCGCTGTCCGTCACGACCACGTCCGTGAAAGTGCCGCCGGTGTCGACAGAAATCCGATAGGGCATAACGCACAAACCTCGTTGAACTCAAAAAAATGGGAGCGGACGAACCGCGCGCGGGTGGCCGGAACGGCCGTGCTGCATTCTCACCACAGCCCCGGCTGTCTTGCAATGAAACGCCACGACCAATTACGGTCAACTTTCAGTGGCGAACGCCGCTACGGCGAAAGAGCTCTAGCGTATGGGCTCTCGTTTCCGCTTAAGGAGTATCCCGCGATGACACGCATGTTCAAATCACCCTCGGTGTCTTACTCGTCTCTGGAACAGCTGCATAACTATTTTGAAAGACCCGTCATCGACGCGCTCCGCGACCGCGATATCGAACTGGATGACGACACCTTCGTAGACGTGGTTTGCGTGGCCTTGAACGAACTGCCGGCGAAGTACATCAGACATGATGTCGACATGGCCTACTTCACGGATCCGAGTGATATGGCCATTATCAACTCCAGAATTGAGCGCGCGCTCGACCTCGCGCTAGGTCGCGTCTTAAGCAAGCGCGGCCCACGGGACTCAACGGATTAAACCTTTGCAGGAGAGCCTCGCATGACCGAAGCCGAATTCCGGGCCGAATTGGCAAGCCACGGCGTAGAACCCTATATCGCGGAGTGGCAGCCAGGTCGTTTTAACGCCGAGCACGCCCATGACTTCACTGCCCGTGGCTATGTACTGGCAGGTGAATTCACCCTGACTTACGACGGCGAGGCGCATTTGCAGCCCGCCGGCTCGGACTTCAAGCTGGCCGCCGGCATTCCCCATACGGAACTCGCAGGGGCAGAAGGCACAAAAATTGTTGCGGGTCGCCTGCCCGCCGCCTGAAGCGCGGCGCAATCCCCGCAATCAAACGAATGGTTCGCGGCCGGAAGGCCGCTCCCACAGGCCGGGCCAAGCCTGAGGCTTCGGCCCTTTGTGGGAGCGCCATCAGGGCGCGATGTCAGACCTTAAATCCGGCGCCAGATTTCCCTCGGCCAAATCGTCGGTTCCACGGCGCCTCGCAGCGCCGCGGGAGGCTGTCGGACGGTTGCTGTTTAAGCCGCCGCTTTCTGATTGAACTGCGGCACCACTTCCTCCATGAGCGCCTGCTGCGAGGCTGACCAGGCGCTGTACTCATCCTTGAAATCAAAGTTGATGACCAGCATGGTGCCGAAGCCACCGGTCTCTTCCTGCATCTGCGCCAGCTTCTGCGTGACCGTTCTGGGTGAGCCCACCAGCCAGTTGTGGTCCACCAGATATTCCGGCGTGACGTCGCTGTCCGGTACCGCCGGATCGTGCTTGAACACCGACAGTAGGCGGAATTGCGAGAACAGCGGCAGCAGGTACTCGCGATAGGCGCGGCCCATCATGCCGTTCAGCGCGAGCTTGCGGGCTTCGGCATCGGTTTCGGCGATGTACACCTCGCGCACCACGCGCCAGGCATTGCGATCGGCCACGCGCCCGGCGCGTTCAGCCCCCCGCTCGTAGGACGCCCAGTGGTCGCGCAGATATTCGCGGGACAAATTGAGACTGAGCGGCATAAAGCCCATTTCACCGGCCATTTCCAGCGTGTCGGAACGCGGCGAAAGCCCGGCGACGCCAATCGGCGGATAGGGCTTTTGCAGCGGTTTGATGTGGAACTTGAGAGTGTCGAACATCGGACCGGTGCGATTCACCGTCCAGTACTTACCCACATATTCAAAAGGTTCGTCGGCGGTCCAGAGCTTGAGAATGATGTCCAGCGCTTCGCGGGTCATCACGCGGTTCTCGCCGGACATGCCGTCCACGTTGAACAGCTTCCAGTCGCTTGGCAGGCCACTCGCGCCGATGCCGAACATGATGCGGCCGTTGGAGATGTGATCCATGAACGCCACCCGGCAGGCGAGTTCCGCCGGATGGTGATACGGAAGCAGATGCGCGCCGGCCGCGAGCCGGATGTTCTTGGTGCGCATCAGTGCCTGGGCGACGAGGATGTCCGGCGAGGGATTCGGCTCCCAGGGAGCGGTGAAGTGCTCGCCAATCCAAGCCTCCGAGAAGCCCAGTTTGTCGCACAGTTCGATGTGCTGCAGGTCCCATTCATAGCCGTCGCGTAACGACCGCTCCGGTGGATGCGAGGGCATCATGAATACGCCGACTTCCATTTGCGTCTCCCCAGTGTTGTTTTGTTATGGGAAAGGACGCTAGCAGACTCGGCGGGGCGCTCGCAACGGCGGGCCCGTTAGGGATGAATGCCTTAGCGAACGCCGAGGTATTTGTGCCACTGGGCAGAGAACTCCCACTGCATGCCCAGCCGGTTCAGCTCGAAGACTTTCTCAATGGTCGCATCGGTGTTGGTGCCGCTCGCATCCGCACAGGGCTGCAGGTAGTAATTCCAAGCCGAGAAGCGTTCGTAGTAGGCCCGGAGTTCCTCCAGCGACTGGCCCGTGTAGACCACTTTCAGTTCCTGCGCGAACAGGATCGCAAGTTCATCCACCGGCGCCTTGGGTGACACCGTGCACCAGTCCCAGGGGGCGTTCACTCGGCGGAGTCCGGAGGTCTGCACGTTGATAAACAGCCCGAGTTTGCGACAGGCCGCGACGAGTTCATCAAAATCGGGCTGGTCGAGAGGCTCGCCGCCGGTAATCGACACCCAGCCGCGCGGCCCAACCGCTGCCAACGCCATCTCGGCGAGTGCGGCGGGGGCGTATTCGGTGCCGCCCCGAAACACCAGCGATTCTGGCTGGTCGCAAACCTCGCGAATGGGACATTTCACGCTGCAGCCCTGCGTCCTGATAAAGAACATCGGCTTACCGGTGAGATGCCCCTCGCCCTGAATGCTGTGGAAGGTTTCGCTGATTTTCATACGGGCTTCAAATAAGTCGTCGCACGGAAGTGGGGTTGGAGGGGCCGGCAGTGTACGGAGCTGGCGAGACGATAACGAGCGCAGGCTCAAACTTCATGGTCGGGTTCAAAAAACAGCCACATGACTTCGGGAAACTGCTGGCGGAAACGCGCTTCCACCGCATTGATGGCGTCAATCAGGGCGTCCGCGCTCGGCATCGGCGCCATCTTGGCCTTCACGGCCACCATGACCCGATCGCCCATCTGCATGGTCAGCAGATTGAGGAGGGAAGCCACTTCCGTCTGCGCGTTGAGCCAGGCGCGCATTTCAGCGTCGACCATCGGATCGACGCCCTGCCCTATCAACAGCGCTTTAACCTCAATCGCGACGAATATCGCGATCACGATGAGCAAGGTGCCAATCGCCACCGTGCCCAGTGAATCGTAAACGGGGTTGCCGGTCAGCATCGTCGCGACCACCGCAAGTAGTGCCAGCACCAGACCGATCAGCGCGGCGAGATCTTCCCCAAACACCACCAGCAGTTCGCTCTGTCGCGACTCCCGGAACCAGCGCCAGAGCGAGCGGCCGTGGCGTGCCTTCGCCACTTCGCGCAGGCAGCCCCACATCGACACCGACTCGGCCGCGATCGCGAACACCAGCACGCCAATCGCCCACCAGGGCGCCGTGAGCGGCTCCGGATGCGATAGCTTGTGAATGCCCTCGTACAACGAAAACAGCCCGCCCACGCTGAACAGAATCAACGCGACCAGAAACGACCACACGTAAATGGCCTTGCCGTAGCCGAGCGGAAAATCAGCCGAGGGCGGGCGTCGCGCATGCCGCAGGCCGATGAGCAGCAGCCCCTGATTGCCGGTATCCGCCAGCGAATGAATGGCCTCGGCCAGCATCGCGCCGCTGCCGGTCATCGCGGCAGCGACAAATTTACTGAGCGCGATCGCGGCGTTCGCGGACAGCGCAAAAATGATCGACTTGGTGGAATCGGCGCCGTGCGACATCGCGGGTCTCCTTGGGAGTGGCCCGCATTATAGGGGGCCAAACGCGTCGCCGGCCGGAAAATCCCTACGGATTGGCCATCAGCTGCCGCAGTTCAGCCATGTTGATTAATGCGCTCTCGCCTTTCTGTTGCGAAAGCGGCTGGTCGTGCCAATAGCCAAACTCTTCCAGGAGGTCATAGGCCTCGTTCGCCCGCGGGCCGTGCGGTGCGGCCCGGATGCTCGCCGCGAGCAGGATTTCCATTTCCGGCACGGAATACTTGGGCTCCAGTGTGCGCAGGGAAATCACGCCCAGCAGATACCAGGCTTCGGCCAAATCGGCGGGCGGCCGCAGGGCCGGGTTGGCGACATAGCGCTGGAGCAGGCTCATGGCGACGAGATCATGAATGGCCCGTGCCCGACTATGGGGGGCGCGGGTTAAGTGGTCGGCGGCAATCACGAGACGCCGGGCGGGCGCCAACTCCGCCTCTCCCGCCAGCACTGGGGCGAGTTCGCGCAGGCTCTTGCGCCAGGCCCGCAAACGGTCGCTCAGATATCGCGGCACATCGGGGCGAGCATCAAACCGGGCCAACAGACTTTGTGCGCGGAGTGGGTCGCGTTGCACCACCAGCGCGATTTCAAGGTAATCGAGCAGCACGCCGCCGCTGTCGAGTTCGGTCGCGCTGCCGCCGTCGGGCTTCAGGAGTTTGCGCTCCAACACCCCCAGCGCGGCGTCGAACTGGCGGGTCGCGACATACAGCTGGGCCAGTTCGCTTTCATCGAAACCCGCAGTATCCACGCGCGCCATCAGGCGCTGCCCAAATCCGGGCTGTGCTTCTGCCGGCAGGCGACCGTGGCAGGCCACGCAGTGCTGGGTGAGTTCCATCAAAGAAAAATACGCATAAGACGGCCACACCTCGCGAAACGAGGTCGCCACATCGTGGCTGGAAGCGCGAAACGAGCGGGCCAGTCCCCGAAACGCCTGATCGCCGCCGGCCGCGTGGGTTTGCAGGGCGTCCGCCGCCTGCTCCAGCGCGCTCAGCTTCTGTTCGATCAATTCGCGATCCCAGTGCGAGCCGCTACTGCCAGCGCGCACCGACAGGGGCAACAGATAGGCGATGGCATCGAACACCCGATGCATGATCTCGCGCGTGGTCGCCGAATCGACGACGGCAGGCGGCTCAGCGGCAGGCGCCAGCAGACTGAACTGAAACAACAGCGCGAACGCGCCTAGGGAAATCCAGCGGGACATAGGGCCAGCGCTCCGGTTGAGGCGAGTGAGGCCTCATCTTGGCGCTGGCCGGGGATCGCGCCTTGCGCGCGATCAGGCCAGCGCCAGCCCGCCGGGGTGTTTAGCCCTCAATGCCCTCAAACAGCACGCTGGAAAGGTAGCGTTCACCCGCATCCGGCAGAATCACCACAATGGTCTTGCCGGCAAAGGCGGGCTCGCTGGCCAGACGCGCCGCAGCGGCCCCGGCGGCGCCGCAGGAAATCCCGCAGAGAATGCCTTCTTCGCGGGCCAGTCGGCGGGCAAATTCAACCGCCTCGTCGTTGCCCACCCGTTCCACGCGGTCCACCACGGAGAGGTCGAGCGTGCCCGGAATGAAGCCGGCGCCGATGCCCTGAATCTTATGCGGGGCGGGTTTGAGTGCTTCACCGGCGAGTTGCTGGCTGATGATGGGACTGGTTTCCGGCTCGACCGCCACCGACAAAATCTGCCGCCCACGGGTGTGCTTGAGATAGCGCGAAATGCCGGTGATGGTGCCGCCCGTGCCAACGCCCGCCACAATCACATCGACCTGACCATCGGTGTCGTCCCAGATTTCCGGCCCGGTGGTTTGCTCGTGGATGGCCGGGTTGGCCGGGTTTTCGAACTGCTGTGGCATGAAGCAGCGGTCGGGATTGGCGGCGACGATTTCCTCGGCCTTCTGAATCGCCCCGCGCATGCCTTTGGCGCCTTCGGTCAGTACCAGTTTGGCGCCGAAGGCCTTCAGGACCCGCCGCCGTTCAATACTCATGGTTTCCGGCATGGTCAGCGTAATGGGGTAGCCACGCGCGGCGCATACGAAAGCCAGCGCGATGCCCGTATTTCCGCTGGTGGGCTCCACTACTTCCATGCCCGGCTTCAATACCCCGCGCCGTTCGGCGTCGGCAATCATCGCCGTGCCGATGCGGCATTTCACCGAGTAGGCGGGGTTTCTGCCTTCAATTTTGGCCAGCACCAGCGCGCCGCCGGGCGCCACTTTGTTCAAACGAACCAGCGGCGTATGGCCGATCGACAGTGAGTTGTCCGCAAAATATTTCATGTTGTGGCTGCTCCCGGGACGGAAATGACGCCGCATCGTAACGGACTTGCGCCGGAGCGCGAAGGCATCCCGCCGAGCGCGAGTCCCCGCGTCCCGGGGTTGGCCTGGTCTGCCGCGTCATGGGCGGGGGTTAATCGCTTTCAAAGCCGTCATTTTCATCAGTCGTTGCATCGTCGTCGTTGAGCAGATCCTCGTCCCGCAGATAGTCCGTACAGCCCTCGATGAAGGCCGCCGAGTCATCGACATCCTGCCGCGCCCGTGCCCGACAGCTCTCCGGGTCAGTGATGTCCTTTTCTCTCGCCCAGGCGTAGCCGGCGTCATGGGACTGGCCGGCAAGGGCGCTGGAAAATGTAACGCCCAGTACGAGCATCCAAGTTGATTTCGAAATCATCATCACCTCCTCGTCGAAAGCTGGTTTTACCGCGCACCCACGCGCTGCCCGGTGCACTCTATTCGATTGTCGCTCGTGAGTAGCGACCATAGACGCTCAGCGCCTCGTGTTGGCTGGCCAGGTTTTGGGTGGCCACCCGTTTTGGGGCGCGAGGCCCAAAGAAGTTCTCGCGCCACCGAGAGGCACGCCCACATCATGGGTCTGGCTAAAGTGAGCCAGCGCACGGCCGTTAAGCCCTTTAGTTTTCGCAACCCGATCTGGAGATTTTTAGTGAAGCAACTCGCTGCCGCGACGCTGGGACTGACGTTACTGAGCATTCAACCGGCCGTTCTGGCCGAAGAGGAACACCCGTGGCTCCTTGGCGACTGGGGTGGCAAGCGTTCGGCGCTGGCCGAAAAAGGCATTGATATCGAGGCCGTTGCCACGGTGGACGTGCTGGGCGTGGTCTCGGGCGGCATCAAGCAGGGGGTCGAATCCCCCGCCAACTTCGACCTCGCGGTTCAGGTTGATACCGGCAAAGCCGGCTGGTGGAACAACGGCACCCTGCGTCTGTACCTGCTAGGCAATACGGGCGGAGACACCAACAATCTGCTGGGTGCCCTGCAGGTCGCGAGCAACATCGAAGCGCCGGATACCGTGAAGCTCTACGAAGCTTGGTACGAGCACAAATTCTTCGACGACAAACTCAGCGTACTGGCCGGTCTGC
>CANFVX010000131.1 GCA_947450495.1 Gammaproteobacteria bacterium | reverse complement strand
CTCGTACCGCGCGTGCTGGAGGCGCGTGGTCTGGACGTCACGCCCGCCATGCAGGCCAAGCTGCGGGCGGTGGGTGACCATGAGGCGGCCGCAATTCTGGAGATCATCCTGCGCGACGAAATTGGCCATGTGGCAGTTGGCAATCGCTGGTATGCGTGGCTCTGCGGGCAGCGTGAGCTCGCGCCGGCGGCAACCTTCAAGGCCTTGAGCGAGCGCTATGGACAGTCCTTGCCGCGCGCACCGTTCAACGTTGAGGCGCGTCTGGCGGCCGGCTTTTCGAGCGACGAGCTTGCCGCCTGGGCCGAGCCCCGGCCGGACTCAAGGATCGTCTAGCGGTGAGGCTTCGTGCGGACGAAGCGTTTGTCGCGGCAGTTCCAGCGTGTGATCGAGGTCAAAAAACGAATTGACCTGAAAGCTCTGGATTTCGCGCCCGGCGGCAAGGTCGGCGGCAACGCTGGCCGCCAATTCTGCCCAGCGCGCTTCGGGGATTTCCGGATATTCCAGCCAGTCGGTGTTGCGCGCGAGAATCCAGGCGTCCCACAGGCGCAAGGCGACAACGAGCTTGCGATAGCGATGGTCGCCGCCCTGTCGGAGCATGGATCGATAGTGGAGGAAGCCCTGCCCAATCTGCCAGTAATCCTGTTTGGCGTGGAGCTCGGCGTCACGCCGTAAGGCGGTGGCAAGTCCTTCACACAGGCGCTGGTACTGGGGGTCGGTCATGATGTTTTGCCTCTCACCTACAAATCGAGTTCCAGCCCGTCGTAAGCAGAGATGACCTCCAATGGCGGGTTATCGCCACGGGTAAGTGCCTCGAAACGTTTGGTTTCACCGTGAATGGCCACCAGACGCGAATCATCATGAATGGGCTCGTGATGGAAGAGAATCAGCCGTTTGGCGCCCGCCTGTTGGCAGAGCTCAACGCCCATCACGTTGCTGGAGTGGCCCCAGTCCTCTTTGACCGAAATCGCTTCGGCAAAGGAGTACATGGCATCAAAGCAGACCGCATCCGCGCCCCGGAAAAACTGCGCAAAGCCGTCGCGGTCTTCCGGACGCTCCAGCTTATGTTCGGAATCTGTGGAGTAGACAAACGATTTGCCGCCGCGCTCGAAGCGATAGCCGTAGGAGTCGCCGGCGTGTAATTGCAGCTTGGGCGTTACGGCGTAACCGGCGATGTCCCGGGTTTCGCCGGGTGTAAGGGGGATGAATTCCATCGTCGCGCCGAGCTGCGAGAAATCAACGGGAAAAGACGGTGCGCCATGCTGTCGGCGTAAAGCGGCTTCGAGTTCGGCATGGCAGCCATAGAAACAGATCCGGTTACCCGGCATATACGCAGGTGCAAAGAGGGGGAAGCCCATGATGTGGTCCCAGTGCACGTGCGAGACGAAAATATGGAAGGTATTCGTGCCCCGCGCGCCATGCCGGGCCAACACGCTGCTGCCGAAGGTGCGCAGCCCCGAGCCCAGATCGCACAACACATAGTCGTGATGCGGCCCGGTTGGGGGCGCGGCTTCCAGTTCGACACAGCTGGAATGCCCGCCAAAGGTCTGGCCGACATCAAACGGAAGTTCGCGGGCAAAACTGAGGGCCTGCTCCAGCGTCTCAAAGCGCTGACCGCCGGCGGCCACAAGCGCTTTGGCAATCTTCTGCAAGACCTGGGGCGCGGTGAGCGCTACCGGCAAAGAACCCCGAGTTCCCCAAAAGCGAATTTTCATAAGGGCCTCATGGTCTCGTGCGGTGGCGCGCAGCAGCCCGTGAGCTGCGGCGCGCAAGCGGTGGATCTCTGCTGGGCGGGGATATCACGGATCATGAATTCGCCACCTATGCGCCCCGGGCGGGTTACTTTGGCGAAGATTCTAGGCAAGGGTAGTCAAGGTGTCACTCGCATGACACGGATCAGGTGCGGTTAAACGGCTGGGCCGAGGCTGAAACGGCGCGACCCTAAAGGATTTTTCATGCAGTTTTCGCTTGGCAACGCTGGCCGCTATTCAGCCAGACTGTGGCGGCGCGTGCGCCGGCATCCGCTGGCGCGCATCGGGCCTGGCCTGATTACCGGCGTGGCCGACGACGATCCCGGGGGCATCGCGACCTACTCGCAGGCCGGCGCGCGGTTTGGATTTGAGCTCCTGTGGACGATGCCTTTTGCGTACCCGCTGATGGCGGCAGTGCAGACGGTGTGCGCGACTATCGGGCGGGTCACCGGCAAGGGGCTGGCGGCCAATATCCGCAGCCAGTTCCCGCCGGGCGTGCTGTATTTCACGGTGGCGCTGCTGGTGATTGCCAATACGCTCAATATTGCCGCCGACGTGGCGGCGATGGGCGAGGTCGGCGCCTTAATCAGCGGCTATGACCGGCACTGGATGACGGCCCTGTTTGTGGTGGTGTCCATCCTGCTGCAGGTCTTTTTGCCCTACCACCGCTACGTGAATTTTCTGAAATGGCTCACCCTGTCGTTGCTCGCCTATGCCGGCGTGCTGTTTACCGTGGAAGTGCCCTGGCGGCAGGTGCTGGTGAGCAGTTTCTGGCCCCGCTTTGAGCTCACGCCCGATGCGGCGGCGATGGTGGTCGGCATTCTGGGCACCACCATCAGCCCGTATCTCTTTTTCTGGCAGGCCTCGGAGGAAGTTGAAGACCTCGGGCGCCGCGCCAACGTCCGACCGCTGCTGGAGGCGCCGGAGCAGGCTGCCCATGAGTTAAGGCGGATACGTTGGGATACCTGGAGCGGGATGTTTTATTCCAACCTCACGGCCTGGTTTGTGATGCTCGCGACTGCCGTCACCCTGCATGCGGCCGGGATCACCGAAATCAACACCGCCGCCGAGGCCGCCGGCGCGCTGCGCCCCTTGGCGGGTGATTTTGCGTTCCTGCTCTTTGCCTGCGGGATTATCGGCGTGGGTCTTATCGGCGTGCCCGTGCTTGCCGGCGCGGCCGGTTACGCGAGTGCGGAAGCCTTTGGCTGGTCGTGGGGGCTTGAGAAATCGGTCAGCGAGGCGCCGGCCTTTTATGCGGTGATCGCGGGCAGCGTGCTGGTGGGACTCGGTGCCCAATACCTGCCAATCCCGCCGCTGAAGGCCTTGTTCTGGAGCGCGGTGGTCAACGGGGTGGTTGCCGTGCCACTGATGGTCGTCATCCTGCTGCTCGCGGCACGGAAGACCGTGATGGGGGCGTTTGTCGCCTCGCGCGGCATCCTGTGTCTGGGCTGGCTGGCCACCGCCATCATGGCCACCGCCGCGGGGGTGATGCTGGCGACCCTGCTGGGCTGATCGCGCTTGCGCGCATCATCGCTTGTGTGGGAGCGTTGATCGCTCTCTCGCAGTTATCCCATGGCAACGCCCACCGCTAATACAACGCCTACCACGCGCGTCAGCGTCTCCGGTTCTAGTCTCATCGACGGGGTGAAATGGGGCGCGGGCCTTGGGCAGGGGGTCGCCCTTACCTATAGTTTCCCAGGCTACGGCGGGGTCCTCGCCTATGCGACCCCGAACTATGGCCGCGAATTTTCTGCCGGATGGTATAGCGCAAATGCGACCCATATTGCCGCCTTCAAACTCGCCCTCGCGCGCTGGGCGGCGGTCGCCAATCTCAGCTTTACCCAGACTAGCGACGGGCAACGCGTGGTCGGGGAACTGCGGCTGGCTTTTACGGATTCCATCGGCACCGATGGTTACGCCCATGCCTACACGCCAGGCACCACCCCGCAGGCGGGAGACGTCTGGTTCCGCGGTGCCTCTTACAACGATGCTTTCTCCCCCGGCACTTATGGATTCATGACCCTGCTGCATGAGGCGGGGCACGCGCTGGGTTTCAAACACCCCTTTGCCGCGCCAGCCTTACCCTTGGCGCAGGACAACACCGCTTACACGGTCATGGCCTACCGGGAGGCACCTTTCTATACGCTCGATGGCCTTTTGATTCGCCCCAGCACGCCGATGGACGGCGATATTCAGGACATGCAGCGCCTGTACGGGCCCAACAAGGCCTATCACACAGGTAACGACACCTACTCCTTCAGCGTGCCAACGGTGATGACCGTTTGGGATGCCGGTGGCACAGACACCCTGTCGGCGGCGAATCAGACTACCGCCGCGATCATCAATCTGGGCGCGCGACTGGCGCGCATCGGTCCGTTTGCAAGTGGCTACAACATTCATATCTACAAAACGGTGCTGATCGAGCACGCTACCGGTGGCAGCGGTAACGACGTGTTAACGGGCTCAACGCTCGCCAACCGGCTGAGCGGTGGCGCGGGCGATGACACCCTGATTGGCGGCGCTGGCAACGACGTGCTGATTGGCAGCAGCGGCAATGACCGTCTGCAGGGCGATGCCGGCAACGATGTG
This sequence comes from Gammaproteobacteria bacterium, assembly GCA_947450495.1. Taxonomy (GTDB): domain Bacteria; phylum Pseudomonadota; class Gammaproteobacteria. The sequence continues at coordinate 4,167 of CANFVX010000131.1, read as the reverse complement.
CTGTATCTCGCCGGTATCGGAGTGGATACCGCGAGTGGCGGGGCTGGCAGCGATCGCTTTGTGTTTGGTGAAGTCCGCGCGGGTGAGCAGGACGTGCTGACCGACTTCACCAGCGCCGACGACCTCGCGTTTGTCCACACCGTATTTCTTGCACTTGGCGCACCGGGGCCCGTGACTGCTGGGATGTTCCTCGGCGAGCCGAACCCAGCACCGCAGACGGCGAGCCAGCATCTGCTCTACGACACCGCCACCGGGGTGCTGAGCTATGACAGTGATGGCGACGGCGTGGCGGTGGCCGTGGTCCTCGCGGTACTGCAGGGCCATCCATTCCTCGGCGTCGCAGACCTGCTTGTGGTGTAGGCCTGCCGGGCAGGGCAGGCGCGCGCTGGCGACCCAATTTCAAACCCGAAAAGACACATCACGAGACCCCAAGGCACGCGTATGGACATTCCAGGCAAACTCATCCGCCCCCTACTGATTGCGGTCGGCGCGCTCGCCAGCGCGACGGCCTCTGCCGCTCCTCTCGTCCAATTTGGTTTTGGCCCCAGTCAGACCGCATTTACCGTGACCCCCGACACGGTCGCCTCGGGCCTGACCGCTACCGCCTTCACCGGCGCGCCAGACGCCATCGTTGGCAAGGCGGGGCAGGCGGCAGTTGGCGCGACTAACGGTGCCGTAGGCTTTGCGGTAGGGAGCGGGGTTGATGTAACCCGCCGGCTGGAGTTCAGCCTGACAGTCGATGCCACTCACACGGCGACGATCGGTGGGGTTTCATTCACGTTTTGCCCTAACAGCTGCGGCTCCGGCGCTGGCGGCTCCGGCACGCCGGGCACTCTGCAAGTGATGATTGGGGGGACGGTGGTGTTGAGTCGCAGCGTTGCCAGCACCGATACCGCGTGGAGTTCGGTCAACGCCACTGGTCTCGCGCTGGCGGTTGCGGCGTCAGGCAGCGCGCTGGTGTCGGTGCAGTTTGTGCCGCCGGCGGGTGGCTCCATCGGCCAGCAATGGCGGATTGATGATTTCGCGCTGGATGGCGCCGTGGTCGTGCCCACGACGCCATCAAAGAAAGTGCCGATGCCGCCGTGGGCCTTGGCGGCCTTGGCGCTGTTGTTGATGGCGGCGAGCGTGGTCGCTCGCCGCAAAGCCTGAAGCCAGAGGCGGCTTACAGACTTTCGAGGAAGGCCACCAAATCGGCCCGCTCCTGCGCGCTCAGATTGAGGTTGAAGCGTCGGTCGTAGAACCCGACCACCTGCCCGAGATTATCTGCCGTGCCGTTGTGGAAGTAAGGCGCCCGGGCGGCCAACCCGCGCAGGGTCGGCACCTTGAACTTGCCAATATCGGCCCATTTGCCGGTGACCAGCGCGCGGCCCGGATCGGTGGTCTGCACGCTGTTGCCCGTGGTCTTGTTAATGAGCGTGAAGACCGGCAGGTCCGGGCCCGCGCGGTCGGCGTTGGCAATGCCGATATTCACGTTGAGCGGCGTGGAGTGTCCGCCACCGTTCGGGGTGTTATGACAGGTGCCACACGTGCCTTGAATGGTGGCTCGCGGCAGGCCGTTCGGACCCGGCAGATCGTTCAGACCGGCGACGCCCCGGACCGACACCGGCCGGGTGTTAAAGATCTGCTCCCCTCTGGCAATCGAAGCCCGCGCCCGCGAAGCCGCATCGGCACCCGTCTGCGAACGCCAAGCTGTAAAGAGCGAGAACACCGGGTTCGGTGGGACGCCACCGCCGCCATCGGCGCGGAAAGGTTCGTTGCTACCAAGCGTGAAAGCTTGACTGGATAGCACGACCGGGCCGCCCCGTGCGCCAGCGGCAGACAAACTGCCGGCGTTCCGGTCGGCGCTTTGAGCGGTGAACTGGCCCAGTTCGAAATTTAAAATCGACTGCAACACCGTGTTCGCAGGGGCTTGGACGGCGGCGGCGTGGCCGGTAATCGCGTGGCTTGCCTGCCCGAGCAAGGCGTCGCTTACCGATTGCCCGGGTGCGGATTCTCTGCCGTCCCACATCACGGAGGACAGGAGCGTCAGGTTGGCCGACATCGGGATCCGGCGATAGACCGAGAGCGCGGTCGTTGAGGTACAGCCGTAGCGGTTGGTGTTGTTGGAGACCGCGAACTCTGCGGTGCTGGCGACCGGCATCTCAACGCGAATCAGGCCTTTGCTAAGGAGCAGGCTGGAGGCATTGGCGTGCGCCAGCGGGGTTTGGATGTCCAGTGTCGGACAGTTCGTGCCATCAATCGCGGCGAAGACCGGGTCGTTGCCGCTGCTATCGGCGAAGCGCCGTTGCAACTCGCTAGGCGTTGCGGTCCAGGCATCGTTCGCGGCGTGACAGGACGCGCAGGTTCGGCCATTAGTGCCCAGCGCCTGAAAAAACGGCCCTCGGCGATCGGTTGCGCCCGGCAGACTGAAGTTCGACCAGACCCCGGCTTGATCTCGAAAGTTATTGTTGCCGGCCGGTGCTGTTGGCGGTGGGCCGGGTGGTCCCGGCGGCGGTGGCGGCGGTGGCGCAGCCCCAACCAGACCGGTGGCGCTGACTAGCGCAAAGGCGAGCGTGCAAGCGAGCGCACGGGGGGTGCGGTGACGGGTCGTATTCATTCTGGCCTCATGTGTATGCGTCATGTATGCACTATAGACGGCGAGGTTTCGAAACCTTAAGGCCGAGAAGCGAAAACTGTGACGCACTACCAGCATGGGCTGGCGCGGGCCTTTCCAGGCGATTTACTTGGTGGCTTTCTCGATTGCTTCGCCGCCCTTTTTAAGGTCTTTCCCGATTCCGTTCAGGGTGTTGCATGCGCAGAGATTGAGCACGAGCAGACCGATTAGCGAGGCAAGGGCGAGCCTTTTCATGGCGTAACTCCAGAACGCGAGGGGGGAATGAGTGCGGAAAGGTCCCCGGACTGGAAGAAAGTCCGGGGAGGCCGGGGGCTTAAACCCGGAAGTAGTCGAAGAAGCGAATGTTCGGCGGTCCGGCCATCATCGCGCCAAAGATTTCCATATCGCCGCGTTCGGCACGCCAGGCCAGGTAACGCTCGTAATGCTGGCGGCTGTCCCATTGCTCGACGATGAGCACGACCTCGGGGTCTTCCTGATTCTGAATGCAGTACAGGGTTTGGCAGCCGTCAAAGGCGCGCGTATCGGGCAGCACGCTTTTCAGCCACTGCTGAACGTCTGCAACGCGACCGGGCGCCGCGCGAAACTCAAGAATGACCTGACAGCTCATGGTTTCCTCCTGCCGAGATTAATTGTGGTGACTGTGCGGAATGGCGGCGTCGATTGGCGCCGCCTGATGGTTCAGATGGTACTCCCAAGGGGAATCGAACCCCTGTTTACGCCGTGAGAGGGCGTCGTCCTAACCGCTAGACGATGGGAGCAACGAGTGCGAGAGCGGAGTATAGGCGCAGGCCCCGTGTGTCGTCAGCCGTTCGTAGGTGATCCAATGACCCGCCAATGCGATTAAGATTCGTCCGACAGTCGACCACTCTACAGACCCCGCCCCAACGGCCGAGGGTCCGGCGTCCCGCCGTGATATCCAGAGGAAACCCTGCTTTTGACTGAACTCGCCGACAATCTGGCCAACGTGCAGGCCGAAGCACGCGTGCAACCGCGCATCTATACGCGGGATGAACACGCGGTCTCCCGTAAATTCATTTCCGATGCCGCACTCAAAGTGCTCTACCGGCTGAACAAAGCCGGCTATCAGGCCTATCTGGTGGGCGGCAGCGTGCGCGACCTGCTACTGGGGCGAGAGCCGAAGGACTTCGACATCGCCACCGACGCGTTGCCGGAGCAAGTGCGCGAGTTATTCCGGAATTGCCGCCTGATTGGACGCCGCTTTCGTCTGGCCCACGTCCAGTTCGGGCAGGAAATTATTGAAGTCGCCACGTTTCGCGCCCAGCACGACGGGGACGCCGAAGGCTCGGCGATGACCGACGAAGGCCGCATCCTGCGCGACAACGTCTACGGCAGCATCGACGACGACGTCTGGCGGCGCGATTTCACCGTCAACGCGCTCTACTACAACATTGCGGACTTCTCGATCGTCGACTACGTGGGCGGGGTGGAAGACCTGCGCGCGGGCCGTCTGCGGCTGATTGGCGATCCGGACAAACGCTACCGCGAAGACCCTGTGCGTATGCTCCGGGCCATCCGGTTTGCCACCAAACTGG
>CANFVX010000130.1 GCA_947450495.1 Gammaproteobacteria bacterium | reverse complement strand
GGAAGGCCGCGCGCTGCCCGCGGGCAGCTTCACACTGCACGCGCTGATTTCGCCGACGCTGCCGGGCAAAGGTCGGCAGGCCATCCTCACGCAGTCCTCATCGCTCGAGTCGGAAGGCTTTGCGCTGCTCATTAACGAACAGGGCTACCTCACGCTGTGGCTGGGCGACGGTGAGCGCACAGAGGAAGTCACCGCCGACAAGCCCTTGATGGCGCGCAACTGGTATCTGGTCGCGGCCAGCGTTAACCCGCAAAGCGGTAAGGTTTCGCTCTATCAGCAACCGGTGCTGGGGGCCTACAACAACCTGCACTCGGTGGTGGTGCCGCGCGACGACGGCGTGTTCCTCACCCGCGAGTTGAGTCTCACCCCGAAAGCCTGCGCGCGGCCGATCCTGCTGGCCGGCGAACATGCCCGCCATCACGCGCTGGGCGATGTCGTCGGCGCGCGCTACAACGGCAAGATCGATCGCTGCGGGATTGCGCGCGGCGAATTGAGCCGCACCGATCTCGACATCATCCGCGATGGCGGTCTGCCCCCCGCCGAGGCCGTGCAGACCTACTGGGACACCACCGCCGGCTATACCGATCACGGCATCGACGACCGCCTCATCGACACCGGCCCGTTGCAGCTTCACGGCCTGGGCCGCAATCGTCCGGTGCGCGCGATGACCGGCTACAACTGGAGCGGGCGCGACGACTGCTTCCGCTTGAATCCCGCGCAATACGGCGGCATCGAGTTCCACGAAGACGCCATCATCGACAGCGGCTGGTGCCCGTCTCTCGAATGGCAGGTGCCAGACGGTCTTAAAAGCGGGGTTTATGCGCTGCGTTTGCGCTCGGGCGACGTCGAAGACCACGTGGTGTTTTTCCTGCGCCCCACCACGCCGCAGGCGGCGGTGGCCATGTTGATGCCGACCAATAGCTATCTGGCCTACGCCAACGAGCGCTTTGTGATTGAGGCGCCAGCGGTGGAAGTTGTCACGGGTCATCCGCTGGTGCTCTACGACTGGGACTACGCGCTGGCGGCGCATCCCGAATGGGGCCGTTCGAGCTATGACCATTATCGCGACGGCGCGGGCGTGAGCTATTCGTCCTACCTGCGGCCGATCATGGGGCTGCGGCCCAAACACCGCATGGCGGCCACCAATGTGCCCTGGCAATTTGCCGCTGACCTTTCGATCATTTGCTGGCTGGAACAGCAGGGTTTTGCCTACGACGTCATCACCGACGAAGACCTGCACCGCGAAGGTGTGAGCTGTCTGGCGCCCTACTCGGCGGTGCTGAACGGCACCCACTCCGAGTACTACTCGGAACGCATGCTGGACGCCACCGAGCAATACGTCGCGGCCGGTGGGCGGGTGATGTATCTCGGCGCCAACGGCTATTACTGGGTGGTGGCCTTCCGTGAAGAGGAGCCCTGGTGCATGGAAATTCGCAAGCTCGATGCCGGCTCCCGCGCCTGGCAGGCGGCGCCCGGCGAGTACTACATGGCGACGACTGGCGAGAAAGGCGGCATTTGGCGGAATCGCGGCCGCGCGCCGCAAAAACTCACCGGCGTTGGCTTTGCCAGCGAGGGCATGGATCAGTCCCGCCCCTATCAGCGCCTGCCCGACAGCCATGATCCGGCTGTGAGCTGGGTGTTTGAGGGCGTCAATCAAACCCGCTTCGGCGATTTTGGCCTCGGCCAGAACGGCGCGGCGGGGCTGGAAATCGACCGCTATGATTTAAGCCTTGGCACCCCGCCCGGCACCTATCTGCTGGCCACCTCTGAACCGTTTTCTGACGCCTATCCGCACGTGGCGGAAGAGATCATGTTCAACTACCCGGGCCTCGGCGGCACGCAGGATTTTCAGGTGCGGGCGGATGTCACCCTGTTTGCGGCGATTAACGGCGGCGCCATGTTCTCCACCGGCAGCATTGCGTGGGGGCAGGCGCTGCCCTGTAATGGCGGCGATAACGAGGTCTCGAGCATTACCGCCAACGTCCTGCGGCGGTTTGTGAATCAGGGTCCGATTACGGACTAACGCGGCGGTGCCGGGCTGCGCACGAACTCAACGGCAACATCAGAAAAAATGACCGGGCCCGGTCTTGGGCTCTAACACTACAGAGCGAGGAGAACAGCAATGCACGTCGGAATGGCAGCCATTTTTCAGAACCCTGATCGCGCCGGCGGTCAGAGTGATTATTCGGTTTATCAGAAAGACCTGAAGCTCGCGCTGATGGCGGAGTCGCAGGGCTTCGAATCGGTGTGGGGCATCGAACACCATTTCACCGACTACACCATGATGCCGGACGTGGTCGACTTCCTGAGCTTCATCGGTGGCGCCTGCCGCAAGGTCAAGCTGGGCACGATGGTGGTGGTGCTGCCATGGAACGACCCGATGCGCGTGGCCGAGAAAATGTCGATGCTCGACTGCATGAGCGACGGGCGCGCCATTTTCGGCATTGGCCGCGGCCTGGCCCGCGTCGAATTTGAAGGCTTCCGGCTGGACATGGGCGACTCGCGCGAGCGCTTCGTGGAGTCTGCCGAGATGATTCTGGCAGGCCTCGAACAGGGCTACTGCGAATACAACGGCAAGCACATCAAGCAGCCGAAAGCGCGCATCCGTCCGGAACCTTTCAAGTCGTTCAAGAACCGCACCTACGCGGCGGCCGTGTCCGCCGAGTCATCCATGATCATGGCCAAGCTCGGCATCGGCGTGCTGGTGATCCCGCAGAAACCCTGGGCCGTGCACGCGCAGGAACTGAGCGACTACAACGATCTCTTCATGCAAATCCACGGCCGCGCCGCGCCGAATCCCTATGTGGCCGGCTGGGTGGTGTGCGACAAGGATGCCGGCCGCGCCGAAGAACTCGCCCGTGAGTACATCGTGGGCTACTGGCGCTCGGTGGTGCAGCACTACGAAATGAGCAGCAACCACTTCGAAACCACCAAGGGCTACGAGTACTACACCAACCTCAACAAGACCATCGAACAGATGGGCGTGGACGGCATGGCGCAGTTCTTCATGGACCTGCAGGTGTGGGGCACGCCGGAAATGTGTTTTGAGAAGATCAAAGACATTCAGGCCCGCACCAATGCCTGCGGCTTCAACGGCATCTTCAGCTACGCCGGTATGCCGCTGGAAGTCGGCCGATCCAACCAGAGCCTGTTCGCCAAAGAAGTGCTGCCGGAACTGAAGAAAATTGGGCCGCGTCCGGCTTTCGACATCGACGAAGACACCGCGCCGGCGTTCCTGCGCGCCGTCTAAGGCCACCCTACGAGCCCCGCGGCAGCGCGTGCTGCGGGGCTCGATTCATCCGCATCATCAGTCAATTTCCCGGGAGATCTCACGATGGCTTTGCCGCAAAACATTTCGCCTATCAACCCAGCACTCATGGACACGCTGGTCAAGGCCAGCAACGCAGACTGGATTCCGCAGCCGCTGGATCCGGAAAAAGCCTTTATGCGCGTGCTCTATACCGGCGCCGAAAGCGGCCGCTGGGCGGTGCACTTCCGCTGGCTGAAAGGCTTCGTCGCCCCGCCGCACAAGCACCTGTCGGCCTCGCACACGTTCATCCTGTCGGGCAAATTGCAGGTGCGTGATGGCACGCTCGACGCGGGCGATTACGTCTACGAACCGAACGGCATGATTCACGGCGCCACCACCGCGCTGGAAGACACCGAATATCTCTTCATCTGCGACGGCCCGGTGCTGTTCTTTGACGACAACGGCTTCACCGCTTATCTGGGCTGGGAAGAACTGCGTCGCCTGCAGCACGGCCATGCCGCCCGCAAGGGTGCCGCCAAGGCCAAGCCGGCAGCCAAGGCGAAGGCCAAACCCGCCGCCGCCAAGGCCAAACCAGTAGCCAAAGCGGTGGCAGCTGCCAAGCCTGCGGCGAAGGCGAAAGCCAAACCGGCGGCGCGCAAACCCAAAGCCGCCTAAGCGCATGCTGTCGGCGCCGGAAGATCTCTTTCATCCGGCGCCGTCGGCGCTCGACCCCGACGCCTGGTCGCTGCTGGGCGCCGACTGTTCCTACTACACCGCCAAGATTTCCGCGTTTTTGCGCTACAAGCGCATTCCGCATCAGAGCATTCTCGCCACCCGCGAGATTTTTGCCGAGCACATCCTGCCGCGCGTCGGCTGGCCGGTGATCCCGGTGCTGCTGGGGCCGAATCACACCACCCTGCAGGACACCAGCGACATGGTGGACGCGCTGGAACTCGCGTATCCGCAGGTGCCCACTTTGCCGGCCGACGCCGCCGGACGTTTCCTTGTCTATCTCATGGAACTGTTATTCGACGAGTGGGTAAAAGTGCCGGCGCTGCACTATCGCTGGAACCACGACAACGACTTCGCCATCAGCGAATTTGGCCGGAATAACGACCCCACGCTGCCGCTGGAACGGCAGCTCGCCATTGGCGCCAAAATCGCCACGCGCTTTCGCGGCTGGCTGGGCGCGCTGGGCGTGAACGAGCTCGCAGCGCCGGCCATCGAGACCGAATATCACCTCCTGCTCGCCGGTCTCGAGGCACACTTCACCCAGCACGATTTTTTGCTAGGAAGCACACCCAGCCTCGCCGACTGCGCGCTCTACGGCCCGTTTCACGCGCATCTTTTTCGCGATCCCAATTCCGGCGCGCTAATGAAATCCCTCGCCCCGCAGGTCGAGGCCTGGGTGTGTCGGATGGGCGCGGTGCCGGCGGTCGGCGAGCAGCCCACGCGCACCCAAATCCCGGACACGCTGCGCCCGGTGCTCCGCCAACTGTGCCGCGACTATGTGCCGGTGCTGCTGGCGCAAACGGCGGCGTTACGGGCGTGGCTTGCAAGCCATACAGAGGCAGAAGTTCCCCGCGAACTCGGCCGTCACACGGTCACGTTTGGGCGCGGCACGGCGCATGAAGTCGGCACCGAGCGGGCCATTTTCAGCTACGACCATTGGATGCTGCAGCGGGCGCTGGCGGTGTATGCCGCCGCTGACCCGCATGAGCGCGAAGCCATCACAATGCTGGCGGCAGACATCGGCGCAACCAATCTACTGGCACTCCCCAGCACACCGCTCGTCGTCCGTCACGGTTTCAAACTGACGCCTGCTCAAGAAGCGGACTAGCCGCGCCGACAGTAGGGACGAGCCCCGTCTGTAACAGGAATTCCCTCCGTGACTCCTATCGCCCCCGCACTTTCTGACGACCTCATCGCCAACCGTATCGCCGCTGCGCTGGTGACGGACATGTCCGTTATCGCGTCGCCGCCGGATGTCTGCCTGAAAGTGAATTCACTCATGGGCGATCCGCGTGCGAGCGCCGACGACCTCGCAAGGGTCGTGTTGCGCGACCCGGCGCTGGCCGCTCGTGTGCTAAGGCTGGCGAACAGTTCGTTTTATCGCTTGGCCAACCGCGTCGACACCGTCTCCCGCGCCATCAACGTGCTGGGCTTTGCCGAGCTGCAAAAACTGGTGCTGGCGCTGAGCGCGGTGGAAACCTTCTCCCGCCTCTCCAGTGAAGTCACCAATATGAACGCCTTCTGGCGCCACGGGGTGTACACCGGCCTGTTGGCGCAGGCGATTGCGCGCCGCTGCGGCGTGTTACGGCCCGAGCGCCTGTTCGTAGCCGGCGTGATGCACGACATCGGCACGCTGATTATCAACCACCGCTATCCGGAACTCGCCGAGGAGATGATTCGCGAGGCCAACGGCGATGAAGCTGCCCTGCATCGGATTGAACGCCGCGAACTCGGCTTTGAGCATGCGCAACTGGGCAGCCTGATGCTGGAGCACTGGCAGTTGCCTGCCAGCATCTCCGAGGCCGTTAACTGGCATCACGAGCCACATCTGGCCCAATCTGCCCCGGTCGAGGCCGCCGTGGTTTATATCGCCGAATTAATTGCCAATGCGTCCGGCACCGGCAGTTTCAGCGAACTGCCGGGGCCCGCGCTGCACTGGGCCCCTGAGCCCCTCACGCGCCTCGGCCTGCCGGTAAATTTTAACCCCGACCAGCTCATGGACGACGTCGACCAGGAATACGTGGAAACCCTCTGCCTCTTTCTGGCCTGAGCCGCCTCAGGCCTCCGCGCCGAGCGTCAGCGGGAGCGCCGGGTCGGCCACCCACTCCATCATCGAGCCGTCATACACCGCGATGTGCGGATGGCCCGTTAACACCAGCGCCAAGGCATCCATGGTGGCGGAGATCCCGCCACCGCAGTAGCAAATCACCTTCGGGCGCGCGAATGCGCCCACCCCCTCAAACAGCGGCCGCAGGGCCTCCGGCGCACGCCAGGTGCCGTCCTCGGGATTGATCAAACTGTCGTAGAACACATTGCGGCTGCCGGGAATATGGCCCGGGCGGCCGTACATGTTTTTCTCGCCGCTGTAGACCTGCGGCGAAAGCGCATTGATGGTGCAGACTTCGCCGTCGTTAATGGCCGCCAACACGTCGGCCTGATTGGCCCACAGCGCCGGCCGCGGACGCGGGGTGAGCTGGGCGGGCGCATAGTCCTGGGTCGCGGTGGTGACCGGCAACTTGTGCTGACTCCAGCGCGCGAATCCGCCGTCCAGCACCGCGCAGGCATCAAAGCCCACCGAGCGGAACATCCACCACAGACGCGTGGCCCACATCGGACTGCCCGTGCTGTAAATCACGACCGTGCTGTTATCTCCAATCCCCAGCGCACCCGCGCGGGCGCAAAACTCGGCGGGCGACGGCATGGTGAAACGTACTTTCGAGTTCGAATCCGAAAACGCGTCGATGAGGTCCACAAACTGCGCGCCCTCAATATGCGAGGCCTGCCATCGGGCTAGCCCGCTCTCCGGGATATAGCCGGCGCCGTCGGGATTGGGATGCAGGAATACGGTGGCGTCGAGCACGCGGAGTTCGGGATCGTGCAAATGCGCGGCCAGCCATTCGGTGCTAACCAGAGGCGAAGGAACAGACATCGAGAACTCCTTTCAGGTGGGGGCGCCAGACAGTCGGCGCCGGTCGGGCTTGATGGTAGTGTGGCGAGGCGATGAGCGCGCTGACAAGCCGCACTGAATGCTGGTTTATCCCCAATCTGCCGGGCGCTCACGTCCGGCCTACAGGAGCCCCTATGAGCAGTGACGCCCACCCCGCCGGTTTTGTCCTGGAAGAAACCACCATCAGCACCATCCATCAGGCCATCCAGCGTCGGGCACTGACGGTGCGCGAGCTGGTGACGGGCTATCTGCACCGCATCGAGCAGCACGATCAGGCCGGCGCCACACTCAACGCCGTGGTCAGCCTCAACGAGCAGGCGCTGCTCGAGGCCGACGCGCTGGACGCCGCGTTTCACAGCAGCCAGCAGTTGCAGGGCGCGCTGCACGGCATTCCCGTCCTACTGAAGGACAACATCGATACGGTGGACATTCCCACCAGCTACGGCAGCGCGCCCTTCGCGACGCACTACCCGCCGGCCGACGCGACCGTAGTCACCAAACTCCGCGCGGCGGGCGCGGTCATTCTCGGTAAAACCACCCTGCCCGACTTCGCCACATCGTGGTGGGCGTATTCCTCGCGCAGCGGCGAGACCCGCAATCCTTACGACACGACTCGCGACCCCGGCGGCTCCAGCACCGGGACGGGTGCTGCCATCGCGGCCAACTTCGCCACCGTCGGGCTGGGCACCGACTGCGGCGGCTCGATCCGCGTGCCGTCCTCGCATTGCGGGCTGGTGGGGATTCGCTCCACGCCCGGGGTGGTGAGCCGCGCCGGCTCCTCGCCGCTGGTGTTTTTTCAGGACACCGTGGGGCCCATGGCGCGCAGCGTGGCGGATGCCGTCGCTGTGTTCGACGTCATCGCCGGCTACGACCCTGTCGATACGCTGAGCGTGAACTACTCCATCGCCCGCCGCACGCGCCCCTATGCCGCCGAACTGGATGCCGATGGCCTGCGCGGTGCGCGGCTAGGGCTGGTCACCAACGCGCTCGGCGACGACGCCGACCCGCACGCCGGCCCTGTGAATCGGGTGGTGCGCGAAGCCTGCGGTTCGCTGCGCGAGGCCGGCGCGCTGGTGCTGCCGGTGACTATCGCCGACCTCGCCCGCCAGCTGGTGGAGACTTCGCTGTACGTGAACTGCTCGAAGAGCGATCTGAATGCGTTTTTGGCCGCACGCCCCGGCGCCCCGCTACGCCGGCTCCAGCAAATTTTTGACGCGCGCGACTATCACCCCATGCTGGACCTGCTCGAAGCCTGCGTGGTGGGGCCAGACTTAGCCGAATACGACCCGCTGTATTTCCGGCGCCTCGCGGCCCGCGAAGCCTTCCAGCGCCAGCTCACCAACCTGATGGCGGCCAACGGGCTGGACGCGCTGATCTTCCCCGATGTGCAGGTGGCGGCGCCCACCCGCGAGCAGCTCAACACCTGCGTGTGGACCACGCTGACCTACCCCACCAATACGCTCATTGCCTCGCAAAGCTGGCTGCCGGCGATTACCGTGCCGGCCGGCTTTGCCGACGGTCAGCTGCCGGTGGGACTGGAGTTCATGGGGCGCCCCTACGACGAGGGCACGCTGTTCC
>CANFVX010000129.1 GCA_947450495.1 Gammaproteobacteria bacterium | reverse complement strand
AGGTCCTGATTGTCGATGCCGTAGTCGTTGGTGACCTTGCCCCAGTGCGCCACTTCGGCCCAGTCGCGCAGATCGAGCGCGCCGGCGGCGCTGGCGGTGGTGAGGTATTCCGGCCGGCGGAAGCTCTCGCCCACGTATTTCTTCGCCTTCTCCGACTCGGTGCCGTCGATTTTGTAGCGCCCGTCGCAGGCGATGTAGCAGTCCGCCGAGCAGACCTCGGAATACTTGTGGTACTTCTTCACCCAGTTATCCGAGCGCATGTCGTCGCCGCGGAACATATTGCCCTGGTTGTTGCGCCAGAAATGGCTGCCGATGTGCTGATACATCTCCACCGCGCCCAGCGTGCCGCGACGCTTGAAGCCGTAAATGGCTTCGTTCTGGTCGATCTTCTGGCGGAAGTCTTTCGACCAGTTCAGGAGCCCGCGCGGATTGGCGACCCTCACGCCACCACTGCCTTGCACGGCAATGGCTTTCAGATTCTTCGAGCCCAGCACGCAGCCCCCGCCCCCACGGGCGTGGATACGCGAGGCGTCGGAGACCACCGAGGCGATGCCCACCTGATGTTCGCCCGCTTGCCCAATCGTCAGGGTGTGGGCGGCAGAGGGGAAGTCGCCCAGATCGTGCACCAGGGTGTTATGCGCCTCAGCGCTGTTCATGCCCCACAGGTGGCTGGCGTCGCGAATTTCCACGTCGCCGTCGCACAGATGCAGATACACGGGTTTCGGTGCTTTGCCCGTGATGGCGATGTAGTCGAAGCCCGCGAAGCGCACCATGTAGGGGAATTTGCCGCCGGCGGCGGAGTCGCCAAAGATGCCGTAGCAGGGGCTTTTGAACGTGATGCGCCCCTTGATGCCGCTGCCGGAACCGGTGGCCGCCAGCGGGCCCACGCCAAAGACAAAAATGTTGTCCGGGCCGCGCGGGTCGCAGTTGATGTCGTGGGTGAGAAAGTGCTCCCACATGATCCAGTTATTGATGCCGGAGCCGCCGATCCAGCGCTCGAACATTGCATGCGGTACGGTTTCGACCTTGCATTCGCCGGTGGTGAGGTCCACCCGTAAGAGTCGGCTTTCCATGGTATCTCCCCTCGTATTGTTGCGCGGAGTCGCGGCTCAGGCCGCGCTGCTGACGGTGCCGGCTTCGAGCATGGCCTGCATCATGCCCACTTCGTCCTTGCGTTCCGGCTTGTCTTGCAACACCGCCTTGTAGCCGGCGGTGTCGGTGTGAAACAGCACCGGCGCGCGCACGTATTGCTTGCCGGCGTTATTCATTTCGGGCCGGGTGGCGCAGGCGTCGACGCAAGCCGGTTCGCCACCGCAGAGGTCGCATTTCAGCAACTCGCCGTCGGGTGCGACGAAGATGACGTCGAACGGGCAGCCCGGCACGCATTCCATGCACTGAATGCATTTGTCCTGGGCGATGACCGCCACGTTGGTTTTGGGATCGTAGTAGAAGGCGTCCGCCGGGCAGACTTCCGCGCAGGGCGGCGGGTTACCGCAGTGATGGCAGATGTCCGCCGCGAAGCCAAAGGGATGCACCGCTTTGCGGCCCACCTGCGGTGAGTGGTCGACTTTCAGGCGAGCCAGCAGCGGATTGACCATGCCGTCCGGTGAATGCACCAACGAGCAGGCCACTTCGCAGATGTTGCAGTCGGTGCACTGATTCGACAGTGCGTAGAGTTTTTCGTCGACGTCCGGAATCTCGGCGCCGGCGGGGTGCCATACGGCACCGGTGACTAATTCTTTTTGTGGTGTCCGCGACATGTTTGCTGCGCTCCCCGCTGTCTGTAGCAGTCGTGTACGATGCGGGCGTTCTTACTGTCAAGCATCTGCTCACAAGGGAATTGCACACACCCATGACTGATACTTCACCCTTATTCGCACTCGAGCATCCTGAACTGGGTCAACTGCCCGCTCGCCGGGTGCTGGATTGCGTTTTTGCGCTCGCGCCCGATGGCAAGTTGCTGCACTTTCACGCCGAACAGATGACGCTGAACGCGGCAGGGGATCTGGAACTGACCGCGCAGGCGCCGGACGAAAGCCGCGCCCGCTGTCGGGTGATTCCCCCCTTCGTGGTGGCCTTTCGTCCGGAGACCCCATGATGGCTTCCAGCATTGAACCCCGCGTGGCGCACGAGCGTTTACTGGCCGACCCCGCGCTCACCTATATCGACGTCCGCACCGTGAGCGAATTCGTCCAGGGTCGCCCGCTCGGCAAGCTCATGAACATCCCGGTGGCTTTTGCCCATCCAAGCTCTGGCGAATTTATCCCGAACAAGGATTTCGCCCTCATCGTTAAAACCCTGCTGGGCGAGAACGCGTCGGTGCTGGTGGGCGGCGGCTCGGATACCCGGCCGGCTGAAGCGGCGGCGCTACTCGAAGCGGCCGGGCTCTCGGCGGTGGTGGTAGCGGGGGGAATGGAGGCTTGGCGTGCCGCCCTGCTGCCGACCACGCGCGACAACCGGGACGGCGTGAGCTACGTCTCGCTGCTACTTAAGGTGCGTCGCCCCGGCAAAGCGGAGAAGACTGCCCACGCCGCGCATTAATCGCACGCGGACCGCTTGGCGCAGTTTCTGCACTGCGCTCATCGTACCGTTTGGCCCCCGCGGCCAGACGGCACAATCAAACACTTCTCGCGCTTACGAAGCACCGGTAGAACGCGCGCGCCTCATCGCGGGGCGTTCGCGCACGGGCGAACACAATGGAGGCATCGCATGGCATTCACGGCAGATTTCGAGCGGTTTCATTTTCCTGAAGCGGCGGGCAATACCTTTTCAGGCAAGTGCGTGCTGATCACCGGTTCGGGCAAGGACGGCGGCATCGGTCAGGCGCTGGCGCTGGCGGCCGCCGCCAACGGCGCGGCAGTGGTTGGGGTGCATTTTCACAGCAGCTACCGCGACGGTTTTGATCTGGTCGACGCCATACGCGCGCGCGGTGTGAAGGCCTATGCGGTGCAGGCCGACGTCACCAACACCCGCGACCTCTGGGCTTCGCGCAGCTACATCATCGAGCAGAACGGCGGCAAGGCGCCGGACCTCGTCATCTGCAACTCAGGCCTGACGGAAAAGGGGTATCGCTTTGGTCGCGCGTTGCCGGAAATCGACGGCGAGGCGCGCGCCGAGCGCCGCGCCCGGGTGCGGCGGGATTTCATCGAAAACCTGGCCGAATCCAGTCTTGTGATGAACACCAAGATCGAAGGCGCGGTCGCCATGACCCATCTGTGGGCCGGCGAGGCGCTTTACCACCAACAGCCCCTGCAGTTGATGTACATCTCCTCGATGCAGGCGCTGGAGCCGGGCGTCGCGGTGCCGGGCTATGTGGTCGCCAACTGGGCGGTACTGCGCTTGCCCGAAGTGCTGCGGGTGAATCTCGGCAAGGCTTCCGGTTTGGTCAGCGCCGCCTGTCTGATGCTGCCCTTTATTCGCACCGGCATGACCGAGGAATACGCGAATAACCCGAAAGTATTCGGCCGTTGGCAGCCGCGCATGCTCGAGCCCTATGAGGCGGCCGAGAGCGTGTCACAACTGCTGGCGCGCCCGGCGGAGGAACTCAATCTGGGGAATTTCAAACTGCGCGTCGGCGGCACGCCGGAGGCGACGCGTTTGTCCTGGTCGAAAGTGCAGATTGAAGTGCAGGACGAAACGCTGGACTGGAGTGAAGCCGCAAGCCTGGTGCGCGGCAGCGCTTGAGCATTGAGCGTCTCGATGCGGTGGATGGCGTGAGCGCACCGCTGGCGGTGCTGCGCGAAGTCTTCGGGTATCCGGAGTTTCGCGGCGTTCAGCAGCAAATCGTGGAGCACGTGAGCGCCGGCGCCGACGCGCTGGTGCTCATGCCCACCGGCGCGGGCAAAAGCCTGTGCTATCAAATTCCGGCCATCCTGCGCCAGCGCGCCGGCCACGGCGTCACGCTGGTGGTCTCGCCGCTGATTGCCTTGATGCACGATCAGGTCAGTGCGCTGGATGAACTCGGCGTGCCGGCGGCGTTTCTCAATTCCTCGCTGGAATTAAACGAAGCCCGCCGGGTGGAGCAAGATCTGCTCGCCGGTCGCATTACCCTCTTGTACGCCGCGCCCGAGCGCGTGCTGACCGAGCGTTTTGCCACGCTGCTCGGCGCGCTGCACGAACGCGGCAAGCTCGCGCTGTTTGCGATCGATGAAGCCCACTGCGTGAGCCAATGGGGGCATGATTTTCGGGCCGAATATCTGGGGCTTGGCAGCCTGCACGAACGCTTTCCCGAGGTGCCGCGCATCGCGCTTACCGCGACCGCCGACGAACACACGCGGGCCGACATCCTCGAGCGCCTGCAGTTGCAGGACGCGCGGCGCTTCATCACCAGCTTCGACCGCCCGAACATCCGCTATCAAATCGTGGAGAAAAGCGAGCCGCGGCGCCAACTCCTGCACTTTATCCAGACCGAACACGCCGGCGAGGCCGGCATCGTGTACTGCCAGAGCCGCAAGAAAGTAGAGGAAACGGCCGAGTTCCTGAGCGAGGAGGGCGTCCCTGCGCTGCCGTATCACGCCGGCTTTCCGGCCGAGCAGCGGCGGGTGAATCAGGACCGCTTCCTGCGCGAAGACGGCCTGGTGATGGTGGCGACGATCGCCTTCGGCATGGGCATCGACAAACCGGATGTGCGCTTCGTCGCGCACCTCGATTTGCCGCGCAATATCGAAGGCTACTATCAGGAAACCGGGCGTGGCGGGCGTGGTGGCCAGCCGGCCGATGCCTGGATGACCTATGGCCTCGCCGACGTGGTCAATCAGCGTCGCATGATCGACGAAAGCGAAGCCGAGGAAGACTTCAAACGCCTGCAGCGCGCCAAACTCGACGCGCTGCTCGCGCTGGCCGAAGCCCACGACTGTCGGCGCGTGCGCTTGCTGGCGTACTTCGGCGAGAGCGGCGCGCCCTGCGGCAACTGCGATAACTGCCTCAATCCGCCGGTGACCTGGAACGCCACCGAAGCCGCGCGCAAGCTGCTGTCCTGCATTTACCGGTTCCACCAACAGCGCGGTCAGCGTTTTGGCAGCGGGCATCTGATCGACGTCCTGCGCGGCAAAGAGACCGACAAGGTGGAGCAATACCAGCACCAGCATCTGTCGACCTTTGGCATCGGCGCCGATTTGTCTGAAGGCCAATGGCGCGGCGTGCTCCGGCAACTCATCGCGCTGGGCCACGTGCAGGCGCAGGGCGAGTTCAATACCTTGGCCTTAACGGTCAGCGCGCGCGAAGTATTGCGCGGTGAAATCCAGATTCTGATGCGCGAGCCACCTGCCGCGCGGAGCCGCGCACGCGCGGCCAAGGGCCGGGCGGGCGTGGAAGCGCCGCCGCCGGTCGGTCCGGCGGCGACGCGCCTGGCAAAACTGAAAGCCTGGCGGGCCGAGACAGCGCGCGCGCGCAATGTGCCGGCCTATGTGGTGTTTCACGACGCAACGCTGGAAGACATGGCGCGGGTGGTGCCCGGCACTTATCTCGCGCTGGGCGCTATCGCCGGGGTTGGCGCGCGCAAGCTTGAAGCCTATGGCGAGGAGATTCTGCAGTTGCTGGCAGCGGAGGAGTAGGGCGCTTCGCCGTCTGTCGCGGAGGTTCACTTGCCCTAAAAAAAGAGCCACCCCGGAGGGTGGCTCTTGCTTGGTGAGTCGCGTCAGGCCGCGACCGCGTGCAGCCTCAGGACTTGGCGGCCACTTCGAAGCGGTCGAGATTCATGACCTTGGTCCACACGGCCACGAAGTCGCGCACGAATTTCTCCCGCGCATCGCTGAACGCATAGACCTCAGCCACCGCCCGCAACTCGGCGTTGGAGCCGAACACCAGATCCGCTTCCGTCGCGGTCCAGCGCAGCTTCCCAGTCGTGCGGTCGTGTCCCTCGAACACATACGCCGCATTCGCCGCCGGCTGCCACTGCGTGCCCATGTCCAGCAAGTTCACGAAGAAGTCGTTGCTGAGGCTACCCGGCTTGTCGGTGAAGACACCGTTCTTCGCCGCACCGCTGTTGGCGTCCAGCACCCGCAGGCCGCCCACCAGCACGGTCATTTCCGGCACCGTGAGACTGAGCAAATCGGCGCGCTCTATCAGCAAACTAGCCGGCGAGCGGGTGTTGCCAGAGCCGTAATAGTTCCGGAAGCCATCGGCTTTCGGTTCCAGCATCGCGAAGGACTGCACATCGGTTTCGGCCTGCGTGGCATCCACCCGACCCGGCGTGAAGGGCACGCTCACCGTAATGCCCGCAGCCTTGGCCGCCTGCTCCACGGCGGCGCCACCACCCAGCACGATCAAATCCGCCAGCGACACCTGCTTGTCCGCAGTCTGCGCCTTGTTGAAGTCCTGCTGGATGGCTTCCAGCTTGGCTAACACTTTGGCGAGTTCCTGCGGATTGTTGACCGCCCAGTCTTTCTGGGGCGCGAGACGCACGCGGGCGCCGTTCGCACCACCGCGCATGTCGGTGGTGCGGAAGCTGCCGGCAGACGCCCAGGCGGTGCGGACCAGTTCGGGTGCGCTCAGGCCGGCGTCGAGCACCTTCGCCTTGAGCGCGGAGACATCGGCCGCGTCAATCGGCTTGCCAGCGGCCTTGGGCAGCGGGTCTTGCCACGCCAGCGCTTCCGTCGGCGCGTCCTTGCCGAGATAACGGGCGCGGGGACCAAGGTCGCGATGCGTCAGCTTGAACCAGGCCTTGGCGAAGGCGGCTTCAAACTGCTTGGGGTCCTCTTTGAAGCGCTGCGCAACCTTTTTGTATTCCGGGTCGAACTTCAGCGCCAAATCGGTGGTGAACATGATGGGCGCGTGACGCTTGGTGGCGTCGTGCGCGTCCGGCACCAGAGTCGCCGCTTCGCCCTTGCCCGGAATCCACTGGATCGCGCCCGCCGGGCTCTTCGTCTGCACCCACTCGTGGCTGAAGAGGTTGTCCAGATATTGCGTGGTGAAGGTCGTCGGGCTCGCCGACCAGGCGCCCTCAAGGCCGCTGGTGATGGTGTCACCCGCATTGCCCTTGCCGCATTTGTTGATCCAGCCGAGGCCCTGCGCTTCGACTTTCTCCGCCGCCGGTTCCGGCCCTACGCACTTCCCCGGCGACTTCGCGCCGTGCGCCTTGCCGAAGGTGTGCCCGCCGGCGATCAAGGCCACGGTTTCTTCGTCGTTCATCGCCATCCGGCCAAAGGTTTCGCGAATATCCTTCGCGGCCGCTAGCGGATCCGGCTTGCCGTTCGGGCCTTCGGGATTGACATAAATCAGGCCCATTTGTACGGCGCCCAGCGGTTTATCGAGTTTGCGCTCGCCGTGGTAGCGCTGGTCGGCCAGCATCTTGGCTTCCGGTCCCCAGTAGACGAGTTCCTGCTGCCAGTCGTCGCGGCGGCCGCCGGCAAAGCCGAAGGTTTTGAAGCCCATCGACTCCAGTGCCACGTTGCCGGTCAAGACCATCAAATCCGCCCAGGAAATTTTTTCGCCGTACTTCTGCTTGATGGGCCACAGCAGACGCCGGGCCTTGTCGAGATTGGCGTTATCCGGCCAGCTGTTCAGCGGCTCGAAGCGTTGTTGGCCGCCGTCGGCACCGCCGCGGCCGTCGAGCGTGCGATAGGTTCCCGCGCTGTGCCAGGCCATCCGAATGAAGAACGGCCCGTAGTTGCCATAGTCGGCCGGCCACCAGTCTTGCGAAGTGGTGAGCACCGCCTTGAGGTCTTTTTTCAGCGCCTCGAGGTCGAGGCTGTTGAAGGCGGCGGCATAGTCAAACTGCTGCCCGAGCGGGCTGGACTGCGCTTCGCGCACGCGCAGTGGGCTTAAGTCCAGGGTCTGCGGCCACCAGACCTTGCCGGATTGCGGAATGCCTTCCGCGATGGCAGGCAGCGAGGTGAAGGTCATGGAAAGCGTTGCCAATGCAATGGCAAGCGCCAAGGGTTTTCTGGACATCTCAAGTTCTCCCGCGAAGTGTTGATTGTTGCGCGCTGGTCCGACCGCAATGCGATTGCGCGCTGGGACAGCGATGTTACGACCCTGCGCAGACTATGGATGAGGCGTCACGCTGGCCAATTGATTGTCCCGATGGTCGCCATCGGTTTTTCACGATGCTGCGGCCCGCCGCCGCCCGCGTGGGCTTTGCGCCGGCGCTCGGCTAAGCTTGGGTCCCGATCAATGGCCGTCGCCGCAATGTCTGTTACCTGTGACGAAGTAAACCACTTTCTGCTTCGCGAATTTCCGCAAAACCCCTGCACGGTGGAGTCCATCGGCCCCGACCACGCGAAGGTGCGACGCCGTGTCACCGAGGCCGATTTGCGGCCGGGTGGCACAGTGGCCGGCCCGGTGCTTTTCGCGGTGGCCGACTGCGCGCTCTATGTCGCCATTTTTGGCGCGATGGGCATTACGCCGATGGCGGTGACCTCCAGCCTCAACATGAACTTCTTAAGCCGCCCGGCGGCGGATCGCGATCTTCTTGGGATCTGCAAACTCATCAAGGTAGGCCGCACCTTGGTGGTCGGTGAGGTGTCGATTGTGTCCGACGGAACGGACGCGCCCGTGGCGCATGCGGTGGGGACCTACGCGCT
>CANFVX010000128.1 GCA_947450495.1 Gammaproteobacteria bacterium | reverse complement strand
GATTCGTCGCTGGCAGTGGCTGGCCATGGGCATGGCGCTGGCGGGGCTCGTGTTGTTGATTCGCCCGTGGGACCCGCAGGGCTCCGTGTTCAGCAAACTGCTAGCCGCCGCATCCGGGCTGGCATGGGCGGCGGGCTCGGTTGAAGTCAAGCGCATGCAGCGCAAGGCCCCGCTTGATTTGCTCGGGCTCACCACCTGGCAAATGGTATTCGGCGCCGTTCCGCTCATTGGCGTTGGCGCTTTTTCTGGCGAACCCACGCCGGTTTGGACGCTGAATCTCGTGCTTATCCTGCTCATGCTGTCGTGTATCGCGACCGCCCTGTGCTGGGTCTTGTGGCTGTATGTATTGCGCAAGCTCTCTACCACCATTGCCAGCATGAGTACGTTGGCGGTGCCCGTGATTGCGATTCTGAGCGCCCACTGGCAGTTGGATGAGCGCGCGGCGCCCACGGAACTGGCCGGCATGCTGTGTATCGGGGTCGCGCTGGTGGTGTTGATCCTGTCGGGTCGGCGGAGTCTTCGGGGCAGATAATGCGCTGGCGACACTGCGCTCTCGGCTGGGTGTTGCTGTGTTGGGTGGGCGTGACCGATGCCACTCCCATCACGTTCCGGGCGATGACCTTCAATCTCGGCTGCCCATGGTGCGGCGGCAGTGAGTACGGCAGTTGGAGTGACCGTCAGGCCGGACTGAGCAGCACACTGGCAGGGGCCAGACCCGACCTCCTCGCCACCCAGGAGCTGATGTTTGTCAGCAATCTCGAACTTGTGCGCCAGAGTTTGCCCCGGCTCGAGCCTCACTACCTCGACCGCGGCCTACCCTGGCTGGACTGCGTGCTGTGGGTGAACCGCGAGCGCTTTAGCGTGGAGGCAGAAGGCAGTTTCTGGCTGAGCCCAACGCCGGAAGCCCGCGTCGGCTTCGGCTGGACGTGGTCGATCCCCCGCGCCGTCGTCTGGCTGCGACTGAAAGAACGCGACAGCGGGCAGGCGCTGACGGTGGTCGCGACCCACATGGACAACAACCGGGCCAACAAAGCGCCGGGGATGGCGCTGCTCCGCGAGCGGCTGGCGCAACTTGCACCACTGGGCGACACGCCGCTGCTGCTGTTGGGTGATTTCAATATTCAGGCCGGGGCTCGCCTCATGACCGAACTCACCGGTTCGCAACCGCCCGCGCTGGTCGACACCTTCGCCCGCGCGCAGGAATTCCTTACCCCGGGAGTGCCGCAAGGCGAACTCGCCCGGGCGTGCAAGGATTTCATTGCCAGTCCCTTTCCGGGTTGCCGCATTGATCAAATCCTGATCGATCAGCGCTCAAAGTGGGAAGTCCCCGCTTACACCCTTGACCTGCGGCGACTCGGCCCGACCGGCAACTTCATCTCCGACCATCGCGCGGTCTGGGTCGACCTCGAGCTCGAACCGAACCACCCCTAAGGCAGTTTGAGCAGCACGTAGCTCCGCTCGCGGAACAGCACTTCGGCCTCTGCCCAGTCCCCCACGCGGGATTCGCGTACCAGCGCCACATCGCCGGCCACAGGTTTCCGCCGCCGCACCGCGCGTTGCGCATAGGTTTGGAAACTTGGTTTATTCATATTCGCCATCACCAGCGGTTCGGCCCGACCGGCCGCCACCAGTCCTGCCCGATAAATGGGGCCCTGCAGGATCTCGCCCAGCGCGGGCGCGAGACACAGACTCACCCCCAGCGCCGCCACGATGCCGCCAACGTAAGCGACGGTCAGGACGCGGTAGCGCTTGAGCCAGAACCCGATCGCGGTAGTGACGAGCGCGCCCCCGAACCACAGGTAATAGTTCCCGGTAAAAGAGGCCTCAAGCTGGGCAAACAGCAGGCGATCGTCCGCCTTCATCTGCGGCACCTTCCCGCTCACCAACGACGGCCCCACCACCGCAAGGCTGAACAGAATCGCCATGGGCACCAGCAACCAGCGGCGGTCGCAGGGTGCTGCCAGTTGCCCGGCCAGCACCAGAAACAGACCGCCATAGCCGTAGTACAGGTAATGCGGAAGCTTGGTGCCGGCGGTGGAAAACAGCACCAGCACCAGTCCGAACCACAGCAAGCCGTAGCGCGAAAAATCGTCCTGCCAGAGGGCACGCGGCGTGCGCAGTGCGCGCACCAGCAAGCCCGTATGCGGCAACAGCGACAACACCAGCACCGGCAGATAGAACATCACGTTGCCGCGATGCCCTTCCATCGCCGAGGCGTAGCGTCCCAGATTGTGCTTGAAGAAAAAATTGAGCAAGAAGCCCGGCCCTTCCAGCCAGGCCTGAACCACAAACCACGGGGCGGCAATCAGCAGAAACAAGGCGATCGGCTTCGGCGCAAAAGCCCAGCGCCAGAACGTGCGCCACTCGCCACGCGAGATCAGAAACAAAAAAAACGCCCCGGCCGGCACCACGACCGCCACCGGGCCTTTGGTGAGAAACCCCAGCCCCATCGCGGCGAATCCCAGGTAATGCCAGCGCGGACGTTGCTCGGTAAACCACAGCCAATGCGCGTAGCCGGCCGCCGCCACAAAGAGATTGAGCCAGGCGTCGGCGGTGGCCGCGCGCTCGATGATGCCCGGACCCAGCGTCGTCGCCACCATTAGCGCCGCCGCCAGCGCGAAATCGCCCGCCGCAATGGGCGGCAAGCGGGTGGCCGCGACGCGGCGCGCGAAAGCCCAGGTGAGCGCAATCCATGCGCTGGAGGCCAACGCCGACGGTAGCCTGAATGCCCACACCGAAGGTCCTAGCAGCGCAACCGATCCCGCTTGAAACCAGTAGGACAGCACGGGTTTGTCGTAGCGCGGTTCACCCATCAACCAGGTGGAGAGAAAATCGTGGCGCAGGAACATTTCGGTGGTGGACGCCGTAAACGCGCCCTCATCCAAATCAAACAGCGGCGCCATACCCAGCCCGATCAGCGGCAGCGCCAACAAGGGCAGCAAGAAGGCGAGCGTGCGCCAGTCGGGGGCCGTCAAGGGCACCTTCACGACGCGGCGGGACCTTCCGGACGCGGCTGCTCGCGGAGCACGTACTGCTTACCCCCGTGCGGCTCGTGATAGATGCGCGTCAGCATCTCGCCCAACAGCCCCAGGCCCAGAAACTGC
Source organism: Gammaproteobacteria bacterium (assembly GCA_947450495.1). Taxonomy (GTDB): domain Bacteria; phylum Pseudomonadota; class Gammaproteobacteria. The sequence goes on along the minus strand of CANFVX010000128.1, from coordinate 5,461 downwards.
ACGCCCATCAGCGTCAGCATGATCCCCAGCAGCAGCAAGGGCCGCTGGCCGATGTCCGCGCCGGTCACTAGCTTCAGCACCGTGAGGTAACCCAGCAGCCCGAAGCCCGCCACCGACATCAACGCACCCGCGCCGCCAAAGGCGTGCATGGGACGGTGGCGATAGCGCAGCAGAAACTTCACCCACAGCAAATCGAGCAGCACACGAATCGTGCGGTCGATGCCGTATTTGGATTGACCGCGAGTTCTTGCCCGGTGATTCACCGCCACTTCCATCACGCGCGCGCCGAACTGGCCGGCGAGCGCCGGAATAAACCGGTGCAACTCCCCGTAAATCTTGACGTGCGCCAGGGCTTCGCGGCGATAGAGCTTGAGCGAGCAGCCGTAATCGTGGAGGCGCACGCCGGTGACGGCGGAAATGAGGCGGTTAGCCAGACGCGAGGGTAACTTGCGCGAGAGCGCCCGGTCCTGACGGTCGCGCCGCCAGCCGGACAGGATGTCGATTTCAGGTCTGGCCTTGAGCACTTCCAGCAGGCGCGGAATATCGGCCGGATCGTTCTGTAAGTCGGCGTCCAGCGTAATCAGCACCGCGCCGCGCGCGGCATCAAAACCCGCCTGCATGGCGGTGGACTGCCCATAGTTGCGATTCAGAAACAGTGGCCGTAGCCAGGCGCGCGTTTGCGCCAACTCCGCCAGCACGCGGTCGCTGCCATCGCGGGAACCATCGTCGACACAGAGCAGCTCGAAGCTGATGCCCGCAGAAGACATCGCGGCGGCGACCTGCGTGACCAGATCCAGCAGATTGTCGCGTTCGTTATAGACCGGCGCGATCAGCGACACGGCGGGTGCGACGCTATCTGCCGTCGGCAAGGGGGAGGTTTGTTCAGTCATGCCGGGATTGTAATCACCTGCCCGCGCTTTGCGGAGATTACGCGCTTGAGGCAGCGCGGCGACCGGAATACGCCGCATCAGTGCGGCTCCTCCGAACGCGGGGCGGGCATGCCGCTGTTGGCGCTGAGCTTCATCACCAGCACATAGAACACCGGGGTGAAAAACACGCCGATTAGGATCGACGCCAACATACCGCACATGATGCCGGTGCCCACCGAGTGCTGGGTCGCGGCGCCCGCGCCCGAGGCGCGCACCAGCGGCGGCGCGCAGCCCGGGGTAAGAGGAAAGGAGCGTCGAGGAAGCCTTGCGGACTGGGGGACAGCGGGGATGCTACCCAAAAGCCTGCGTGCGGCAACGGGCGGCGGGAACCCCGCGCGCGGGTGCCCGGATGCTGTTAGCCGGCTTGCGCCGCCGACGCCGCGTCGAGCGCTTCGAGCCCGGCTTCGAAATCGAAATCCTGCACGGATTTTTCGATCTTGCGATAGGCCGGGCCGAACGCCGCCTGCAAGGCTTTGCCGTTGGCCTCCAGCAGGTCGAGGGCCTCGGCATCCGAGTCTTCCAGCAGGGCGCGCAGCTGGGCAATCAGCGGACGCAAGGCCTCCCAGTCGACGGCTTCGGCAGCGACGGCCTGTGCGTCCGGCGGCAGCGCGGCACTGATGGCGGCCAGTAAATCGGCCAGCTGTCGGGTCACGATTTCAAGTTTGGGGCTGATCAACGTGAGTTCATCGCGCGACGCGAAACTCTTCTCCAGCTCTCCCGCCAGCGCGCCCAGCCCCGGCGCACCCAGATTGCCGCAAACGCCCTTCAGGGTATGGGCGTATCGTTCGGCGCTGGTGTAATCGCCAGTCGCCAGCGAAGCACTGAGGGCCGCCCCAAAACCCGCCTGAGTGGTCACAAATTTGCGCAGTAGCGAGACGTAGAGCGTCTCTTTCCCCAGCGTGCGTCGGAGGCCATCGGCCAGGTCCAGTCCCGCAATTTGGGCGGGCAGACCGCTGCCAGCTCCCGCCGGTGCGGGGGCCACGATCGAGGCGGCGGGCGCCGGTGTGCCCAGGCCTTCCCGAGGCTTGATCCAACGCAGCAAGGCCCGCCACAGTGCCGCCGGTTCCAACGGTTTCGCCACGTGGTCGTTCATGCCCGCTTCAAGGCAACGTTCGCGGTCGCCGGCCATGGCGTTGGCGGTCATGGCCACGATGGGTAATTCGGCAAACGCCGGGATCGCGCGCAGTTTGACCGTCGCAGACAGCCCGTCGAGCACCGGCATCTGCAGGTCCATGAGCACGATGTCGTAATTCCCCACCAGCACCCGATCGATCGCGAGCTGCCCATTACCTGCGACATCGATAACGAAGCCGCCCTCTTCCAGCAGGCCCAGCGCGACTTCCTGATTGAGTTCGTTGTCTTCCACCAACAGGATGCGCGCCCCGGCGATTTTGCCCAGAGCCTCGCGGTCGTCCTCTTTGCTTGCCCCGGGCGCCTTGGGCGCCGCGCCGGATTGAACACGGGAAATGGTGCCGACTTCTTCGAGCAGCAGCTGCGGATTAAAGGGTTTGAGCATCAGCCGATCGATGCCTGCCGCCGTCGCCTGCCCCCCGATTCTGGCGTCGCCGAAGCCCGTCAACATCACGAGGCGAGGTTGTGTGGCGAGTGGCATCGCCCGCACCCGACGCGCGACTTCCAGTCCATCCATGCCGGGCATTTGCCAGTCCAGCAACACCAAATCGAACGGCGCTTCGAGCAGGACATCCAGGGCCGCCGCGCCGCTTTCCACCGCCACCACATCGTATCCATGGGGTTCCAGAATCAGCCTGACCAAAGTGCCCAGCGACGTCTCATCGTCGACCACCAGCACCCGCGCCCGGGCACCATTTGCGGCTTCCTGCAGGCGCACCGTGCACCAGAAGGTGGAGCCGTGGCCGGGCTCGCTCTTGACGCCAACCGCGCCGCCCATGAGTTCGGCCAGGCTCTTGGAGATCGCCAGCCCAAGTCCGGTGCCGCCGAAGCGACGGGTCGTTGAGCCGTCGGCCTGCTGAAAGCTCTGGAACAGGCGCGAGCATTGCTCGGGGGTCAGCCCGATGCCGGTATCGGTCACCGCGAAATAGAGTTCCAGCCCTTCACCGGTGCCCGCCGTGCGCTGTACCGAAAGGGTAATGCCGCCCGACTCGGTGAATTTCACCGCGTTGTTGGTGTAGTTGATGAGCACCTGACCAAGGCGTAGCGGATCGCCGATAAGTCGCGCCGGCACATCCGGGGCCACATCGAAGCTCAAGTCCAGGCCTTTGGCCATGCATTTTTCGTAGACCAGCGTGGAGACATTCTCCAGCACCTTTTCCAGCTCGAACTCCACGGCTTCCACCGTGAGCTTGCGCGCTTCAATCTTCGAAAAATCGAGGATGTCGTTGATGATGCCCAACAGGTGCTGCGCGGACTGATGGATTTTTTCCAGATAGTCCCGCTGCTTGTCGGCCAACTCACCGCGCAAGGCCAGATGCGTGAGCCCCATGATGGCGTTCATCGGGGTGCGGATTTCGTGGCTCATGTTCGCCAGAAAGTCGCTTTTGGTTTGCGCCGCGTTTTCCGCCGCCTCGGTGGCTTTTGCGAGTTCGCTGTTGCGCTCGCTCAGACTCTCAAACAGCTCTTCGCGGGTTTGCTGGGTCGCAATGCCATGGAGTCTGGGCAGCGCGGCGTTCAGCCGGGCAGGGTCGGCCACGCGATAAACGATTTTGAAGCCTGCCCCGTCGCGGAGATCGATAGCGGCCGGTGGCGCACCCGACCAGACTGACGGCGGCAGCGGTTCGGGTGTCGTGAATCTGAATTCCAGGGCCGAATGATGCGCTTCCATGACAGCTGAAATTTGCAGCGTCGCCTGCGCCTTTGCCGTACACAGCCAGCGCCCGATTTCGGAACCGGCGCCCGACATCCGCGCGGCGGTGGGCTCCGGTGCCCCCATTGCCCGCACCAAATCGTAGATTTTCTGGCGTGCGGCCAGCACCTGCTCCACACGCGTCAGCGTCAGGGTATTGAGTTCGACTAGGTCCGCCATTTCATCACCACGCAGCCGGCGTCGTCGTAATCTCGCGCCGAATCCCCAATCAGCCGGCGCGCCACGCCGGCGGCCGGATGGAGCAACACCGCCTGCGGCAATGCATTGGCGGAGTGGTCCGACATCCCGTCGGTCCACAGAATCAGGCAGTCGTCGGGCTCAAGCGGGACCGTTTGCTCGAACGGGGTGGGAAATCGCTCGCCCAGAACGCCGTCGCGCGACACCCCGCGCCACGCCTGGCGCCCGAGTTTCACCGCGCGGGTATTGCCCACGCCCATGTAACGAAACCGCCGCTGCGTGGGTTCCACAAAGGCGAGTCCGACCGCCGCGCCCAGACTGCCCTGCGCGCTCTTGTGCAATTTCGCCATGACCCCTGCAAGGTCGGTCGAGGCCACCTTGCGCAGACATTCCTCCAAACGGGCACTGACGAGATGCGCGCGGTCGCCATGGCCGGAGGCATCAATGATGGCGAGCAATAGTCCACCGTCCACCAGAGTTGCCACCGCCGCATCGCCACAGCGGATTTCGCCGGGGAAGGGACGCACCTGACATGCCACATCCCAGTGACTGTCGGCGAGGGCGGTCGGCTCCGCCGCATCAGATTCGGCAGCCCTAAAAGACATCGGGGGCGCCGGCCGCTTGCCCTTGATGAGCTTGCGCGCAGAGACCCGGGTGCCCTGACCGCGCTGCGAGGTGATCGAGAATTCGTCGGCCATCCGCCGCACCCCCGGCAGGCCCAAGCCGAGCGTGCCGCCGGTACTGAAGTGGTCTTGCATGGCCTGCGAGATATCGCCGATCCCGGGGCCAGAATCCTCCGCGGTGACCTCGATATGCACGCCGTCGAAGCTTTCCACGCGACTCACGCTCACGTACCCGCGCCCGGCGTACTTCGCGATATTCGAACCGAGTTCCGAGACGATGGTGGCGACCAATGAGCAATCGACCTCGCTGGCGTCGCGCATGATGTCCAGCTTGCCGGCACGCATCACGGCCATCTTGACGTCCATCTCATTGGTGATGAAAAAGCGTTCGCTCATGACTTGAAACCAGCCCCCGCCGCGAGCATGCGGTCGAGCCCGACTTCCAGCGTCAACGCGGTCTCCAAGCCCACGACATCCACATCCGCATTGATGAGATGCGCCACGATGCCGGGGCGCAGACCCACCACCATCGAGCGCGCACCGAGCAGACCTGCGGTTACCAGCGCCGCCCGCAGATCGGCAAATTCGACGCTATCCATCACTTGCAACATGCCGCAATCCACCAGCACCGCCTGCGCGCGATGCTGTTGCACGGCATCCATGATTCGGGACCGCAGGGCGTTGATGCTATTGGGGCCCAGCTGCGCCGGCAGCGTGCTCACAACGCAGCCGCGCACCAGCGTCACCCCGATGCTGGCGTCGTAGTCGTCTCCGTAATCGACCATAACCGCGTGCCTGCCGCGTTAGCGCAGGGTGCCGTCCGCCAGCGAATGCACGTGTTTATCGGCGCCGACCAGGCGCAGGGCAATTTCAAAAGCGTCGCGCAAGGT
>CANFVX010000127.1 GCA_947450495.1 Gammaproteobacteria bacterium | reverse complement strand
TGAGCGCCTGATCGAGCAGATGGAGCACATCCCGCTTGCGGTTGAAGGCGTCGAACAGCGCGCGGAGTTTGTCCAAATCAGAGAGTTCGGTGAGGCCCATCAGGTTAGTTTGGCCGGCCACCACGTAGTCTTTGCCGGTCTGTTCTTCGCTGAACAACTGCCCCGCCATCTCGATGACCGTCTGCATCATGCGGTTCATTTCATCGCGGGTGGCGGTCATGTCCGCCAACAGGTCGCGTTTAACGGCGCGGACATCCTTGCCGGCGAACGCGGAATTGAGATAGTTCGCCGCTTCGGTCAGTTCCGAGGGCGAGTAGCGGCGCGGGGTGCGGATGATGCGGTTCTGCACTTCGCGCTCGTTCACCACCAGAATGGCCAGCACCTGCGAATCGTTCAGCGGCAGGAACTCAACCTGCCGGAGCGCACGCTGCTCGGTGATGGGCACCATCACCAATCCTACGAACTGGGTGATGTCGGACAACAAAGTGGAGGTTTTTTCGAGCAGACGGCGCACGTCGACTTCGTGCTGGATGTCGCTCGCGAAGCGGCGTACTTCGTCCAGCGCCGGCTCGCGGTAGGTGAGAATGGAGTCGACGAAGAGTCGGTAGCCGCGCGCCGTGGGCACGCGCCCGGCGGAGGTATGCGGCGCGCGGATCAGGCCAAGGTCTTCCAGATCGGCCATCACGTTGCGAATGGTCGCCGGGCTGAGATCGAGTCCCGTATCCCGGGCAAGGGTGCGCGAACCGACCGGCTGCCCGTCGGCGATGTAACGCTCCACCAGACTCTTGAACAGATGCTGGGCGCGCTCTGACAGTTCCATCGCGTGGGGGCTATCGCCCATTGGGGACTTACCTGAAACAAATGGGCTGCAGTGAATCTAGCACCGGCCGTGCGGCCTTGGAAACCACATGTTTCACCTGACTGGTAGAGTTGGCACAATCCGGGCGGTGATGCCGCCGGCATCCGCTCAACGGGAGTGCGCAGTGTGTTCAGACGGATAGGGATCGTGGCGAAACAAGGTGACGCGGCGCTCCGCCACACCTTGCAATCCGTGCTGGAAGTGCTCGCCCGCCACGATGCCGACGTTGTCGGGACGCCCGTAGTCGGGCTGGACGCGGCGGCTCTGGGCTATCGGGAAGGCGACGACCAGGCGGTGATTCTGGACCGCGACCTCATCATCGCCATCGGCGGCGACGGCACCCTGCTCCGCGCCGGGCGTCTTGCGTTTGCCCATCACGTGCCGGTGCTGGGGGTGAATCTGGGTCGGCTGGGGTTTCTGGCAGATTTGAGCCCGCAGCAGGTCACCATCGGGCTGGATGCCATTCTCGCCGGGCGTTTCATCGCCGAAGACCGTTTTATCCTGCAATGTGAAATCCTGCGGGACGGTCAGGCCCTCAGCGTGCACCACGCGATGAACGACATCGTCATCCAGCGCTGGCATACCGCGCATCTCATTACGCTCAATACCTACGTGGACGGCCGGTTCGTCCACACCCAGCGCTCGGACGGCATGATCGTCTCAACACCGACCGGTTCTACCGCCTACTCACTGTCGGGCGGCGGCCCCATTCTCGATCCCTCCCTACAGGCAGTGGTGCTGGTGCCGATTTGCCCGCACACCCTCACCAACCGCCCGCTGGTGATTGGCAGCAACGCGCGGGTCGAAATTGACGTCGCCAGCGACAACGCGGGCGATGCGCGAGTGACTGCCGACGGTAACCCGCTGCCCAATCTCGCGCCCGGCGACCGCATTTGCATCACCCGACACGTGGATTCTGTGCGGTTGATTCACCCCTCCGGCCACGACCACTTCGCCACCCTGCGCGCCAAGTTGCATTGGGGACGCAGTCCGTGCTGAAAGCCCTCACGATCAGAGATCTCGCCATCGTGCGGGAACTGGACGTCGAGTTTGGCGAGGGCCTGACCGTAATCACCGGCGAGACCGGTGCGGGCAAATCCATTCTGGTTGATGCGCTGGGACTGTGCTTGGGCGACCGGGCAGATTCCGGCAGCGTGCGCAACGGCGCCGATCGCGCCACCGTCACTGCCCTGTTTGACCTCAGCCAGCGGCCCGATTTGTCCGCCGCCCTGGGCGAACACGACATCCCCTTCGAGGACGAATGCGTGTTGCGGCGGGTAGTGGGCAGCGACGGTCGGTCTCGTGCCTTCTGCAACGAAACCCCGGTGTCGGTGCAGTTCCTCAAAGACTTTGGCGCGGGTCTCGTGGGCATCCACGGCCAGCACGCCCATCACTCTTTGCTAGAGCGACCCGCCCAACGGGCGCTGCTCGACGAATTTGGCCAGCTCGGTGAGCGGGTGATCGCTGTCAGCGCCGCCCATCGCGCCTGGCGCGCACAGGAAGAAGCCCTCACCGCGTTGCGCGGCGGCTACAAGGACGCCGCCAGCCGGCTCGAGTTCCTGCGCTATCAGCTCGATGAACTGGCCAGCCTGCCTCTGGAAGCCAGCGCGCTGGAAGCGCTGGAAGCGGCGCACCGCAAGGCCGCCAACGTAGAGCGGCTGCGCAGCGGCTGCGCGGATATCGAACACCGACTGGGCGGCGACCAACGCGGAGGCAAGCGCGGCCTGGCGCAGGCACTGCAGGCCGCCAACGAGCTGGCGGCGATCGACCCGCAGCTGAACGCGCTGGTGGAAATGCTGGAAGCGGCGGCCATTAATCTGGATGAGGCCGAGCGCGAACTCGCGCGCTACTCCGGCCGCTTGGGCACCGAGGGCGCGGATTTGGAGCGGCTGGACGCCGCGATGACCGAATTACACGCTGCCGCCCGCAAGCATCGTTGCGAACCCGCCGAACTCGGCGCACTCCGCCAGCGACTGGAAGCCGAATACGCCACGCTGATCAATCACGAAGCACTGGAAACCGAAATGACGGCCCGCGTGGAGGCGGCGGCCAAGGCCTTCAACACCGCCGCGCAGGCGCTATCGAAGGCCCGCACCAAGGCCGGCGCGGCGCTCGACAAGGCGGTTACCACCTATCTCCACGAACTCTCGCTCCCCCACGCGCGCTTCGAAACCCAGATCACGGCGGTGAGCGCGCCGGGCGAACACGGGCTCGATGAAGTGGAATTCCTCATTTCCGCCAACCCGGACCAGCCGCCGCGCCCCTTGCGCAAAGTGGCCTCGGGCGGCGAACTCTCGCGCATCAGCCTCGCGATTCAGGTGGCGACCGCAGGCGTTTCCGGCGTGCCGATGCTGGTGTACGACGAAGTGGACTCCGGCGTGAGCGGTCGGGTGGCGGCCGTGCTGGCGCGCTTACTGCGGATGATTGCGAGCGGCCGGCAGGTGCTGTGTATCACCCACATGCCGCAGGTGGCGGCGGCCGGTGAGCGGCACTTGGTGATTGGCAAATCGGTACAGTCGGGGACGACCAGCACGCAGGTGAGCTATCTCTCTAGCGAAGAACGGGTGCGCGAAGTGGCGAGGATGCTGGCGGGCGAGCAGCTCACGGAGAACACGCTCGCCCACGCTCGCGAGTTGCTGGCGGGTTAACGCTGCCTCGGCGGCTTCGGCTTGCGCACGTAGAGCACCAGGCTATGGCCTTCGAGCTCGAAGCCATGGGCGGCGGCGATTTCATGCTGGCGGCGTTCAATTTCCTCGTCCATGAACTCAAGGACCTCGCCATTGTCCAGACACACCATGTGGTCGTGGTGTTCGCCACGATCCATCTCAAACACCGCATGGGAACCATCAAAATTATGCCGCTGGACAATGCCCGCCGACTCGAACTGGGTGAGCACCCGATAGACGGTCGCGAGACCGACGTCATCGCCGGCTTCCAGCAGGGCCCGGTAGACGTCCTCGGCGCTCATATGGCGGTCGGCGTTGCGCTCAAGAATCTCGAGAATGCGCAGTCTGGGCAGGGTGGCTTTGAGGCCGGCCTTTCTGAGTCCGAAGGTATCCACGTCAGGTTTCCTGTTAGGGTCAACGCTCTGGCTGGCCACGGTGACGGCATGGGCTATACTGCGGCGCCTCGCCCATCGGGCAACGCAGAACCCGCTAACCCGCTTGCGCGGCCGGCGGCCGACCCGGCGAATAGTAGCACTCTGAACGGTGGCGGAATCCATTTGAGCCCGTCGCCGAAGGCAATGAAAACCGCATGATTTTCCGCACGCTCGCTGCACTCACTCTCGCGCTGGTCGGATTGACCGGCTGCTCAACCCCTTCGCAACTGGCGGATACCAGTCGCTGGTCACTGGGTTATCGCCTGGATGTCCAACAGGGCAACGTCATTACCCAGGAAATGCTGGCGCAGCTGCAGCCCGGCATGGACAAGAAAAAGGTGACCCTCATCATGGGGGCTCCGGTCATCAAAGACACCTTCCACAACAACCGCTGGGACTACGTCTACACCTTCACCAAAGGCCGGAAACAGACCCGTAGCCGGCACGTCACACTCATTTTTGAAGACGACAAACTGGCTCAGGTGACCGGAGGCGTCGTCGCCGCCGCCGGCCCGATTCAGGTAGATATGCGCAAAGACGCCCAGTTTGAAGTCCCACCGCCACCGAAACCCAACGTGCTGTATCGCGCGATCGAAGCCGTGCCCTTTATCGGCGACAAGCCGCACAAGGCCAAAGTGGACAAAGAGCCGGACGAAGCCCTGATCGTGCACGAAGCGCTGGCCAAGCCTGAGGACGAGGAACCCGCAACCGCGGCCGACGCCACCCCGCCTGCGGCCGAGCCCGGGAAAGCCAGCGCCAAGTCGGAAGCTGCGCCGGTGGCCGCCGCCGCCCCGGCTGTAAAACCTGAAGCGCCAACCAAGGAAGAAAGCTTCTTCAAGCGCGTCTTTGGCAAAGACAAGGCTAAGGGTAACGATGAAGACGGTGACGGCGTGCCCGACGATGCCGGCAGCGATTCGGCCCCGCCGAATGAGTAGCCCGCTTAAGCGCGGGTTCGCTGGCGCCTGAGTTCTTTGGGGTCAGCCTGCAGCGGGCGGTAGACCTCCACCCGATCGCCTTCCTGTACCAGTGCCTCCAAAGACACAAATTTGGCGTAAATCCCAACCCGGTTATGCGCCAAATCAATCTCCGGATGGCGCTCCAACAAACGACTTCGCTCAATCACGCTGCGCACGGTAGTGCCGGCCGGCACCCGCAGCCTCTCGCAGCGCTCGTCGAAGGCCAATTCGACTTCGATGGCGTCAGCGTCGGCCATAAACGCTCTCGGCGCGCTTGCGGAACGAAGCCACAATCGAACTGGTCATGAGTTTGAACAAAGGCGCCAGAGCCGCGCCAACGAGGCGGCTTTCAAACTCGAACTCAAGATGCAAAGACACTTTGGTGCCGAGCGCACTATCGGCGAATTTCCACACGCCGGCCAGGCGACGGAACGGCCCATCGGCCAGCGAGACCTGAATGCTTGAGGGCGGCGTGCCGAGATTGTCGGTGGTGAAGGTGTAATGCACGGCGCCTTTGCGGACCGCGAGGCCGGCGCGCAGCACATCCGCTGCCTGCTCTACCACCCAGGCGCGTTCGCACCAGGGCAAGAACTCAGGGTAGGACTCGAAATCGTTGACGAGCGCGTACATCTCGTCGGGCGTGTACGGCACCAGTTCGGATTGATCAATAACGGGCATGGAAGACGTTTAGCTAAGTCCAGAACATTGCGGCGCGCTAAATCAAACGGCCGTACTGGCCGCATGATAGCCCGCGGCTTGGGCGGCTATAAACCTTTGACGGCCAAGATCCCAGGATCCAGGGCAGGTGGCGGGGCGCGTGCCGTTGCTATACTCGCCCCTTAATCGCGTGCGCACTATGAACAAACCTAAAAAAGCCGCCCACAAATCCGACCCCGAAATCACCGAAAACCGTAAGGCCTACCACGATTACTTTATCGAGGAGCGGCTGGAAGCGGGGCTGGTGCTACAGGGCTGGGAGGTCAAAAGCCTGCGTGCGGGCAAAGTCCAGATCCGGGATTGCTACGTCATGTTGAAAGACGGCGAGGCGTGGTTGTTCGGCGCGCTGATCAATCCGCTGCAAACGGCGTCTACGCACATCCACCCTGAAGCCACACGCACCCGCAAACTGCTGCTCCATTCAGAGGAAATCGCGCGTTTGGTGGGGGCGATCGAACGCAAGGGCTACTCGGCCATCGCGCTTTCACTGTATTGGAAAAATGGCCGCGCGAAATGCCAGATTGGCTTGGCCAAGGGCAAGAAGCAGCACGACAAGCGCGACGCTGAGAAAGATCGCGACTGGCAGCGAGACAAACAGCGCCTGATGCGCCACCGCTAGCGTTACCAGCCACAGCGACCGGGCAAGGTGGATTTCGAAAAAGGACCCATGCTGCGAACCGCCGGCGCGCCTGTTCGAAACCGCGCTTTGAGCGCGATCGCAAGGTGGCCCTTGAAAAGGCCGGCGCTCCGCCCCATTTCTTTCATAGGCAGCAGGGGTAATTCCCCGTAAGCTGTGGTTTGACTTCCAACGGGGGCGACTTGGTTTCGACGTGGGTCGCGAAACCTGAGGGGCATGCCGAGGGGCAGGGGACCTCGTAAATCCAACTGCAAAAAACATAGTTGCCAACGACGACAACTACGCACTCGCCGCTTAAACCCCGGTAGGGTGCCGTCCAACTGAAGCCGTGCTGATGCGTTCAGGTTTTGGGCGTCATATCTCATCAGATCGCGACGCGGCCCGCCCGGGGCCAAACCGCTAAAACCTTTAGGGATCGCTGGAAGATCACCCTGTCTGTCGGGGGAGCCTCCGGTTAAATCAAACGACAGACTACGCATGTAGAACCGACGGCAGAGGGCTTACGGACGCGGGTTCGATTCCCGCCGCCTCCACCAATATCAAAACCCCAACGGGTCTCCGTTGGGGTTTTTTATTGTCTGAATGCGTGGGTTCCCGCGGTCTATCGCGGGTTCGTGCGGAAGGTTGCGGACTACGCCGGTGGGCCATCCGCCCAGTTCCAGGCCACCTTTCGCTCTCTCCGGGCCGTTATTCTCTCCGGAGCGCGGCCAGGAAAAAGACCGAAGTCCGGAAGCACGGAATATTCTCGTCTTTAGATTCAGCAGCTTACGCGCGGACGAATCGAGCGGTTGATCCGCGGCATTGGGTGGCGGCGGAACCTAATCGGCCTTGAGGCGCCGAAGGGCCGCAATGCTTCGATCGGCGGTCGCTCAATGGCGCTTATCCTGAGGCAGTCCACCGACCCAAAGCTGACGGTGACAACACTAATGAAGAGAGCGCTGCCGCCCCCTTCCGAGCGCAACCCCTACACTTGATAATCTCTGATGTCCCAACGAATTTAAGGACGCGACTGCGTTGGAAGCACTCGCCTTAGTACTCCTACTCTTCGTTCTGTTTGCCTTTATCGGGGCTTACCTCCGGTCACCTACAATCAAAGGTGCACGAGGCGAGCGTCGAGTCAATTCGATTCTCGACCGTCAGTTGCCGTCGGGAGAATACAAGGTCTTTCACGACGTCACGCTTCACACGTCTCAGGGACCGACCCAGATCGATCACATCGTCCTATCCAGGTTCGGCGTATTCGTGGTCGAGACCAAGAACTACACGGGGTGGATTTTCGGCGACGCTAACTCTAAGCAATGGACGCAAACAATCTATGGCAACAAAAGCCGCTTTCAGAATCCCCTGCGCCAGAATTTCAAGCATACACAGGCCGTAGAGTCGTTCCTGTCACTCAGCTCACGATACGTCCACTCTGTCGTCGTCTTTGTCGGCGATGCCGAGTTTAAGACCGCTCTACCGGATAACGTCATTCACCTGCGGGAACTGGGCTCTTATATCCTCTCGTATCGAGATCCATTGCTGGACACAATGTGTGTCTCGGCGATTACGGGGATGTTGAGCGATCACAAAGAGGGCCGAGCGATTCGGCAGCCACCTACACTGGCTGTTGCTCCAGACGAACCTCTTTGCCCGAAGTGCGACGAGCGCATGGTCATGCGGAAGGCGAAACAAGGAAAAAACGCTGGAAGGGAGTTCTGGGGCTGCCCTCGATTCCCTAGGTGTAGCGGTGTCAGAGATATCTCTACTACGAGCGTTCCGAAGAGTATTGTTAATTCGTAACAGATCGCGCTTGGCCTGGTCTGGGAGTACCCCAGCTAGGCCTAGTGACCGCTGTAGGCGGCTTAGCCGAAGTTCGAGACAGCCGTATTGTCGGCGTGCGCAGCCCCGTCTGTTGCCTACTCAATACGTCCCCGCTGCTCATCCCACAACGCCGGTGGATCAACCGCCAGATCGAACAGCGTGATGTGGTTCGGCAATGCGTCGTCCAGGATCGCGGCCACGATGTCCGGCGCGAGCGTAGTCAGGTTGACCATCCGGCTCACGTAGCTGCTGTCGATCCCTTCTCGTGCTGCGATCTCCTTGAGGGACTTGGCCTGGCCTGACTCCAGCATCGCCAACCAGCGGTGGCCCCTGGCCAACGCCAACTGGAGCGGCGTCGGTGCCACGTCCCACGGCCTGACCGGAGCGGTTTCGCCGTTTGGCAGCGTGACCAGCTTGCGACCGCTGCGGCGCTTGATCTGGATAGGGATCGACAAGGTCAGCCGCCCATCACTGGCCTCGATGACGTCGAGTGGTGGGG
>CANFVX010000126.1 GCA_947450495.1 Gammaproteobacteria bacterium | reverse complement strand
GGCGACAAACTCATCGCCGCCGCCCGCCGCGAGCCGCCGCTGGTCACCGGCGACGGCGTCCACACCATTCAGGAACTGGTTGACGAAGTGAACCGCGACCCGCGTCGCGGCACCGGTCACGCCACCTCGCTGACCCGCATCCCAATCGACGACATTGCCATGGCCTGCCTGCACAACCAGAACATGACGCTGGACGCGGTGCCCGCGCTTGGCCAGCCGGTGGTTCTGCGCAATAACGCCAATCTGTCCACCGGCGGGACCGCGACCGATGTCACCGACCAGGTGCATCCCGACCTTGCCGCCCGCGCCGTCACGGCCGCGCAGATGGTGGGGCTTGAGATTTGTGGCGTGGATGTAGTGTGTCAGTCCGTGCTGCGACCGCTGGAAGATCAGTCCGGCGGCGTGGTGGAAGTGAACGCGGCACCGGGTTTACGCATGCACCTCACGCCGTCCTATGGCACCGGTCGGCGCGTGGGCGAGGCCATCATCAACGAGATGTTTGCCGCCGATCAGGACGGACGCATCCCGGTCATCGCCGTCACCGGCACCAATGGCAAAACCACCACCGTGCGCCTGATTGCCCACCTGCTGGAGCAACAGGGTTTACGCGTTGGCCTGACCACCACCGACGGGGTCTACGCCGGCGGCCGCCAACTCGACGCTGGCGACTGCAGCGGACCGCGCAGTGGCAAAACCATTCTCATGCACCCCGACGTCGACGCCGCCGTGCTGGAAACCGCGCGCGGCGGCATTCTGCGCGAAGGCCTCGCCTTCGATCGCTGCCAGGTGGCGGTGGTCACCAATATCGGTGCGGGCGACCATCTGGGCCTCAACTACATTACGACCGTCGAAGACCTCGCGGTGCTGAAGCGCGTGATCGTGCAAAACGTCTCGCCTACCGGCTACGCGGTGCTGAATGCCGACGACCCGATGTGCGCGCGGCTGGGCAGCGTCTGCCCGGGGAGCGTTATTTTCTTCTCGCGCGACCGCGCCAATCCGCTGATGGTGACCCACCGCGCTCAGGGGCGGCCGGTGGTTTATCTCGACGACGACGCAATCGTTTGCGTCAATCAGGGCGAGGAAGTGTTCCGTCTGGCGCTGGCCGACATCCCGCTCACGATGGGCGGTCGCGTTGGGTTCCAGATCGACAACACCATGGCCGCGGTGGCCGCCTGCTGGGCGGTGAATGTCGACACTGATGCATTGCGCGCCGGTCTGGCGAGTTTCCAGTCCGATGTCGCGTCGACGCCGGGTCGCTTCAATCTGCTGGATTACCGCGGCGCCACCGTTATTGCCGACTACGGCCACAACCCGGACGCCATGAAGGCGCTGGTGGATGCCGTGACGGCCTTACCTGCAAACCGGCGCACGGTGGTGATCAGCGGTGCTGGCGACCGCCGGGATGAAGATATCCGCGACCAGACCCGTATTCTGGGCACTGCCTTTGACACCGTATTGCTGTATCAGGATGCCTGTCAGCGTGGCCGCGAAGATGGCGAAGTACTGGGACTCCTGCGCGAAGGGCTGGTCGGCGCCGAACGCACCCGTGAGGTTGAAGAAATCCGCGGGGAGTTCATCGCTATCGACCGGGCGCTCAGCACACTGGCACCGGGCGACCTGTGTTTGATCCTCATCGATCAGGTGCAGGAAGCGCTGGAACATCTCAACCAGCGCGTTGCCGAAGCCAACGCCTGAATTCACCCTGCAAGAACGGCTGGAGGCCACCTGATATGAGCGTGCTGAATTACGTCGTCGAAAACCACGTCGCCATCATCACGCTCAATCGGCCGGAGGCCAGAAATGCCTTGAATCCCGAAGTGGCCTGCCGTCTGGCAGACGCCTGGGAAGCGGTGCGTCAGGACGACGATGTTCGGGTGGCGATTCTGACCGGCACCGGCAGCGCCTTTTGCGCCGGCGCCGATTTAGGCCAGCTTATTCCGCTGTACTCCGGCGCCCGCAAACCCGAAAACGAATGGGACGAGCGCATCGTCGCCGACCGCTATCTCACCCGCCGCGCCTTGCTGCGCGATTTTGATCCCGAGAAACCGGTGCTGGCGGCCATCAACGGCCATGCGATCGCCGGCGGCATGGAACTGGTGCAGGGCACCGACATTCGCGTGTCAGTTGCAGAAGCCAAGTTCGGCGTGCAGGAAGTGAAATGGGCCATCTTCCCGGCGGGTGGCTCGACGGTCCGCCTGCCGGCGCAAATGCCTTATGCCAAAGCGATGGAATTGCTGCTCACCGGCGACCTGATTACTGCAGACGAAGCGCTGCAACTGGGTTTTCTAAACTATGTGGACGCCGACCCACTGGCCAGAGCGCGTCAAATTGCGGCGCGTATTGCGGCCAACGGCCCGCTGGCAGTGAAAGCGATTCGCCGCTCGGTCAAAGCCTGTCTGGGCAAACCCGAGCACGAAGCGCTCGCGATTGAAGTGGAAGTTTCCGCACCGGTATTTCTGACCGAGGATGCGAAAGAAGGGCCTCGCGCCTTCATGGAAAAGCGCGCGCCGGTCTATCAGGGCCGCTGAGCGGGAAGTGCTGGCACGTTGGGGTGCCGCCCCAGTTGCCTGCCGAGGACCGACGGAAGTCGGTCTTTACTGCCCTATCTGTCTCACCGGCGTGGGCAGATCCAGTTGCTCTCGCGTGACCTGTATCCCTTCAAACAGCGCGAGGCCGAGGTCATCGCCCAGATTGCCCTGGACCCTGAATGCCTCCGGCTCGCGCTCGACCAAGCCAAGAAAAACGTCCATCAAGGCCGGATCGCGCCAGCCACGCGCCGTCTCCTCGCGCATGATGCGGATCACTTCCGAGGTTGGCAGAGCGGGCTTATAGGGCCGTTCGAAAGTCAGCGCATCGTAGATGTCGCAAATCTGGAAAACGCGCGCCAGGAGGGGAATATCCTCACCGGCCAGCCCGTCGGGATAGCCGCTGCCGTCCCAGCGTTCGTGGTGGGAGCGAATGATGTGCACCGTGAGGCGAAAACTCCGTAGCCCGCTACACAAGCGTTCACCGATGAGGGTATGGGTTTTCATCACGGCCCATTCCTCGGGGGTAAAGCCACCGGGCTTGAGCAGGATGTGTTCGGGGATACCCAGCTTGCCAATGTCATGCAGGACACCGCCGCGACGGAGTGCCAATAATTCATCGCCACCCAGACCCAGTACCTCACCGAACCGCACGGAGTATTGGGCCAGTCGCGTGCAGTGATCGCCGGTGTTACCGTCTTTCGCCTCCACCATCCGCGCGAGCGCGAAAAGGACGGATTCGGCGCTTTCGAGTTGATCCGTCAACCGCTTGCGACTGACGGCCGCATCAACCCGGGCCTGAAACTCCTGAGCGTTATAGGGTTTGTGGATGAAGTCGGTGGCGCCAGCCTGCAGCGCGGAGGCCAGCGCGCTGGAACCGGCACCTGTCACCATGATGATCGGTAGCAAATGGTGGCCGATGTCCTGTCGGATGCGACGGCAGACTTCCTCGCCGTCCATCCCGGGCATTTGCCGGTCGAGCACGACCGCGTCGAAGTCCTCGCGCTGGATCAGCTCCAAACCTTCCTGGCCGTTGGTCGCCTCAAACACCTCATATCGAGGGCCTTCAAGAATGGCCTGCGCAAGCTTTCGCTGCAGCAGGTCGTCATCAACGACAAGCACCTTGAACGCTAAGGTGGTTTGATCGAGGTAGTTTTTGAGAGATGCCATCTGGAAAGTTCCACCATTCGACTGCGTGCAACAACGGAGTTAAACCGCCCCAAGCAGGAGTGGGCCCGACTGGATGAATAGTAACCACAAATCTCCTTAAATAAATGCGCCGTCGCAGATGGGAGCGGGACCAAGGTCGCACCGAACCCAATTCTTCATTCAAAAACCGCCGGGCGCTCGGTAGCATGTGGCCATGAAAATGACTGCCGCAGAATTTCGCGCCTGGAATGCCAAGTCGATAACCCTGCTGGGGATGTCCGGCGTGGGCAAAACCCATCTTTCGGGAACGCTACGACAGGCGAACTGGTTCCACTATTCAGCGGATTACCGCATCGGCACGCGCTATCTCAATGAGCCTATTCTCGACAACATCAAGCGGCAGGCGATGCAAGTGGCCTTCTTGCGCGAACTGCTCCGCTCCGACTCCATCTATATCTCAAACAACATCACGGTCGACAATCTGACTGCCGTGCTGACGTTTCTTGGCAAATTGGGGACACCGAGTCTGGCGGGACTGGATCTGCAGGAATTCAAACGCCGCCAACAGCTCTATCGGGACGCCGAGGTGGCGGCCATGCTGGACGTGCCGGAGTTCATCGCGAAAGCCCACGAAATCTACGGCTATCAGCATTTCGTTAATGATTCGGCGGGCAGCCTCTGCGAACTGGACGACCCGCAGGTGCTCGAAGTCTTGGCGAAGCACACACTCATCGTCTACATCGAAGCTACCCCGGAGAACGGACGAGAGCTCCTTCGGCGCGCCGAGGCCGATCCCAAACCGCTGTATTACCGTCCCGCCTTTCTCGACGAGCAGCTCGCCGTTTACCTCGCAGAGCGAGCACTCAAAGGCATTGAGGACATTCGGCCGGATGACTTTGTGTTGTGGATGTTTCCTCGCCTGTTCGCCGCCCGCGTCCCGCGCTACGAGCGCATTGCCCGGGCGCACGGCTATACCGTCAGCGCGAACGTGCTGGCGGCCGCCAGAACGGAGGCCGAGTTCGTCAACTGTATTGAGCAAGTGCTTCGTGAACAGGGCCCCGCGGCCTGACAGCCCTTTTCCCCGTAACCATCGGTAATTCGCATGAACACTCTCCGTAACGGCGTGCAGCTTGGCCTGTTCATGCCGAATTGCAGCAACATGTACGCGATCAGCACCCACCGGACGGTGCCGGATGAATGGCCCTACGAGTCGAACAAGCGCATTGCCCTGGCCGCCGAGGCGGCCGGCTTCGATTTTCTCTTTCCAGTCAGCCGTTGGCGGGGCTTTGGCGGCGAGACCGATTATCTCGGCACCTCCATGGAAACGATGACCTGGGCCTCGGCCTTGCTCGCCGTGACCTCGCGCATCCGGGTGTTTTCCACCGTCCACGTGCCTGTCTTCCATCCCGTGGTGGTCGCCAAGATGGGCGCCACCATGGACCACCTGAGCCAAGGCCGCTGGGGCATTAACCTCGTCAGCGGTTGGAGCAAGGAAGAGTTTGAAATGATGGGCGTCGCGCTCTTGCCCCATGAAGAGCGCTACCAGCGTACGGCTGCATTTGTGGAGATATTGCGCGGCTTATGGACAGAACCGCCGGGTAGTTTCAATTTTGATTCGCCGTGGTATCAGGTGCGCGGCGGTTATTCCTTACCGCAACCGCGCGTCGCACCGCCCATCGCCAACGCCGGCGTCTCACCAGATGCCAAAGCCATGGTGGCGCGGCTGTGCGACTGGGCGTTTATCAGCCCGCCGTCAGCGGCAGCGATTCCGGAGATCACCCAAGACATTCACGCCCGTGCCGTAGCCCATGGTCGGCAGGTGCAGTGCGCAGGATTCCCGTTCGTGCTGTGGCGAGATTCAGAAGACGAAGCCCAGGCCGAGGTCGCGCGCATCATCGCCCACAAGGACAGCGTGGCGGCAGGCAACTGGCTCGCGGGCCTCGGGCTCGGGAGCGGTTCCTTCGATCAATTCACGCTGGACATGCTGGTGCTGGGCGCAGGCGCCTTGCCCGTGATCGGGACGAAGGAGCAGGTTGCCACGCAGCTGGCGGCGCTTTATCAGAGTGGGCTTGATGGCCTGTTGATGGTGTTTCAGGCCTATCACGACGACACCCTGCGCTTTGCGCGGGACATCGAACCGCTGTTGCGCGACATGGGCGTGCGCTAGCCCATGTCGTTCCGTAGCGAGCTGCGGGTGGCTTAACGCACCGCCGCCCCTTCGCCAGCCCCCGCCGTGAAGAGCGCGAGGTCAACGCCCTCGCCCACCAGCAGATCTCTTCGCGACGCGAATGAGGGCTTAACCAGCCAGACGATCAGCGGCAACACGACCAGCGACAACACCATGTTGATGGCCATTATGACGATCAACAGCAGGCCCATGTCGGCAACAAATTTGAGCCCCGACATGAAATACCAGGGCGCAATTCCGAGCGCCATGATGGTGGCGGTAAATAAAATCGCCTTGCCGGTGGTGCGGAGCGCGGCGGTAATCGCCACCGTCCAGTCGCCCTCTGCGGTGTGATATTCCTCGCAGATGCGGGACAACAAATAGATTCCGTAGTCGATACCGACCCCGAGCCCAATCGCGGCCACGATGAGTGAATTCACGTCCAGCCCAACGCCTAGCAGGTGCATGGCCGCGTAGAGCACTTCGTTCGCAAGATTGACCGGCACCAGCAACAGCAGGCCCGCCACGAGCGAGCGGTAAGCCACGCTACAGGTGATCAGAATGAAGAAGTTAAGCACCAGCACCACCACCCAGTGATAGCGCTCCACCACGTGGTTCACCGCCTGCTGGAGCGGGATGGTGCCGGTCGCCAGCCTCACCGTGAATCGTTCGTGGTCGTTGCCCACCTGTTTCACCGCATTGGTGGCGGCCGCGATGGCGGCGTCTACCGTCGACTGTTTGTTATCGGGGTACCACAGCGACACCGTGCCATCCAGCCACTTCTCGTCCACCACATGCCCGAAATTTTTAGCGCTGGTGCCCATCGTCACCGCAAACGAGGCCGCGCTAGAGGCCTGATCGTTAGGGTCCAACAGCGACCATTTTGGATTGCCACCGTTGAACAGCCGATTACCCTCGCTCACGTAATCTGCGAAGGACAGCGTCGCTCGGGGCGGTTTCTCGCCCGACTCCATGATGGTCTGGAGTCTCTGCATAGTGGCCTGTATCTCATGTTTCTGAATCAGCAACTCGAGGCTTTTGCGCTCTTTAGACTCCAGCACAATTTCCAGCGTGTTAACGCCCGGGAAATGCCCGTTGATTTGGCGCACAGCGGTGTTGAACTCAGAGTCATGCCAAAACAGTCCAGAACCTTCGACCGGATTGCCGATGCGGATCTGACCGGCGATATAAATCGCGATCACGCTGAGCACCACGACCACGCCGGTGGTGGCTCGCGCGGTACGCCCCACGGATAAACCCGCGACCCAAGACAGCACTGACTGCAAGCGCAGATGAAAGCCGGAGACTCGGCCCCTGCCCGTGAGCCGGTTGATGTTGCGGGGCGCTGGTAGCGTTGCCAGCAGCAGTGAAATCAACACCACCCCGGTCGGAATCAGCCATACCGCCCACATTCCGCAGAAGATGGCGTGGCGAACCATGGCCGGAATCGGCGCCGCCACCACAATAAAAATGCCGAGAATGTCGGTGATGATGCCGACGATACTGGGCGCCATCATCACGCCCATCGTGATTTCGGCGGCTTTGACGCGGTCGCCCACTTCGGCGTAAACCTCGTAAAAGCGCTCGGTGAACTGCACACAATGCGAAAACGAGCGCGCGGTCAGCAGCAGGGGCACCACCATCAGCAGCGGCTCAATGGAGATATCGAGCCAGCCCACGAGACCAAAGGCCCAAATACCGGCGGTAGCACTGGTGATGATCGGCGTGATGACGCCAACGATATTGCGCATGTAGAGCATGAGCGCGCCGATGAGACAAACGAGGGTAACGGTGAATATCTGCACCATCTGCCACTCGTATTGGTAGACCCAACCGATGAGGACGGGCTGCCCGGCAAGATAGACCTCGTGATGCTCGTCGCGCGCTTCCCGCACCAGACGCTGAAGATGCTCAAACGCCACCCCGTAATCGAGGCGATGCTCGATGAAGGTGGCCGTAATGAGCGTGGCGGTGTCATCGCGGGAAATGAGGAACACCCGCACATTGGGCGCTTTCTCGACGAGCCGGTGAAATTGCTGCAATTCGTCGGCGGATTGCGGTGCCCGGTCCGCCATCAGCGGTCGCATGTCGATGCCGTTGGCGGTGGATTCGCTGTAGCGCGCCTTGCTGCTGGCCAGCGAAAGAATCATGTCGTGATCCACCCCGGGCACCAGATCGATATCGCGGGTGAACTTCCACACTTTCGCGAGCGTGTCTTCGTTATAGATCGTGCCGTCCTTGCGCTTGATCATCACCGCCACGGTGAGCGGATTACCAAACCCCGGATGCGCTTTATAGACCTGCACGAAAGGGTCATCGGTGGGTAGCAGGTCGGAGAAAATCGTGCGGAGCTGAACCTTGGGCAAGCCTGCGGCGAAAAAAGCGGTCAGCGCGATGAAGATCAGCCAGGCAGTTTTTCGGTGGGCCAGGACCCAGTGCGCAATGCGAAAACGGAGCGAATACATGGCGGGTACACTCATCGGTTCTTGGGGTTGCTGACCGCGCGAAGAGGCGTCAGCGTCGCAAAGTACTTTATTTAGGGACCCTGACAACAGTCTGCACTGCACAACTGTCAAAGCATCCAAGCGGCCCGTAGACTACGGGCCAGGAACAAATACGGGCCTCGCGGCTCGATGGTTTTTATTTTTGACCCCTCGCCTTGCCGCTGAGCGCGGAGCTCCCGATTGAAGAATTCTTTTCTCGCAGGCTTTATGGCCGCCTTTGCGGCCGTGGCGATCTGGGGTGCCCAGCTGCCCATCGCGAAAGACCTGTTCAGCGTTATTGATCCTTTT
>CANFVX010000125.1 GCA_947450495.1 Gammaproteobacteria bacterium | reverse complement strand
CCATGTGAATGCCGAGGCCCCAGGCCAGCGCAAAGCCAATGCCCCAGTAGATAGCGCCGTTGATGAGCATGGGCACGCGAGTGTCTTTCATGCCGCGCAGCGCCCCGGCTGCGGCACTTTGGGTGCCGTCGCCGGTTTGGAGAAACGCCGAGATCCCGAGCAGCGAGGTGGCCATGCCCGCTACCGCCACATCGCTGGTGTAGGCGTGGGCAATCCAGTGCGCGGAGAAAAACGTGAGCAGGCCCACCGTGAGCGCTATCACGCCACACAGCACGATGCCGGTAATACCAATCCGCCGCGCGTGCTGGGGATTGCCGGCCCCAATGTGCTGGCCGACCAGCACGGAAGTGCCGAACGCGAGCCCGAGCGGCACCATAAACACCAGCCCCGCGTAGTTGAGCGCGATTTGGTGCGCGGCGGAGTAGGTTTTGCCGAGCGTGCCCATGAGCAGCGCCAGCGCGGTAAACAGCCCGGCCTGCATCAACAGCGACAAGCCAATCGGCCCGCCGAGCCCCAGCAGGCGTCGGAGGATGGTGAGGTCCGGCCATTCCAGACGCTGCCACAGCGCAAACGGGCGATAGGTCGGCGAGCGCGACACATGCACGGTGATGAGCACAAACATCACCCAGTAAGAAATCCCGTTCCCCAGCCCCGAACCGACCACGCCCATCGCGGGCAAGCCAAAGGCACCAAACACCATGCAATAGCTGATGGAGACGTTGACCACCAGCGAGATCCCCATCACCACCATGATGGGAATCGTGCGCCCGATGCCTTCATTCATCTGGCGCATCACGTGATACAGGTAGCAGCCGGGCACGCCGATGGAGAGCCCGCGCAGATAACCGGCGGCCAGTTCGACGACATCGCCCTCGATGCCCAGCCACAGCAGCAGGGGCGAGAGGTGATTCAGCACCACCATCACCGCTACCGAGATCACTAGCGCCAGCCACACGGCCTGCCGCGTATCGCGGCCAATTTCCAGCAGGCGTCGCGCGCCATAGTGCTGGGAGACGGTAGGTCCCAGCGCCATGATGACGCCGAGGCCGGCGAGAAACGTGCCGATCCAGAGACTTGAGCCGATGGAGAGGCCGGCCAGCTGGGTAGCGCCCAACCGCCCCACCATGAGGGTGTCCGAGACATTCACCCCGATGTTGAACACGTTATTGAGGATCAGTGGCCAGCCCACTTTGACCACCGCCAGCGCATCGCGGCGGAAGCTCACAAAATCGAGATAGGCGGCGGGAGTGCTCACAGGCCGGTAGTGTACGGGTTAAGCGGTCGTTCTCGCGCGCCCCACGCCGTCGCGGCCGAGGTTTGTTTTGGTGCGTCGAGCGCGGTGCTTGAGCTCGCGATGGGCGGCGCCGCGCCTCTCTGCACGGTGTGCTGCCTATGCCAGCAAGGCTTTACGGCGACTGGCACAGGCCTTGCGATTGGCCGTGCATGAATGTCTCTGATCCGGCCCCCAATCGGCCCGTTGCGGATCGCCCGCGCTGGTTTGATTTCAAACAGGAACTGCCCTCCTCCACGGCGCTGATGCTTGGGGTGGGCGGCGGACTGGTGTTTCTGCTGGCCTGGCAGTGGGTGGGCGTGAGCGGCCAATTCCCGCGCCAGCTCTTTCCGCCCCCGACCGATGTCGCGGCCGCGCTGTGGCGGCTGCTGCAAGAGAGCAATTTCGCCGCCGACATCTGGGCGAGCTTTGTGCGGATCATGCTGAGCTTTGCCATCGCGGCCGCCATCGCCCTGCCGCTCGGCGTGCTGATGGGCGCCTTCGCGAGCGTCGGCGCCGCGCTCAATCCGCTCATTTCCGCCTTCCGCTATCTGCCGGCCACCGCGTTTATCCCGCTGTTCCTGATGTGGTTAGGCGCGGGCGAAGCGCAGAAGCTCGCGCTGCTGATTGTGGGCGTGGTGTTTTTCCTGATTTCTCTCTTGATGGACAACACCCTCGCCGTGCGCACCGAGCTCATCGAAACCGCCCGCACGCTGGGCGCCAGCCGCCGCCAAATCCTCTGGAAGATTGTGCTACCGGCCAGCATGCCGGCTTATCTCGACACCCTGCGCCAGATGCTGGCGGTAGGCTGGACCTATCTGGTGGTGGCCGAAATCGTCGCCACCACCGATGGCATCGGCGCGATGATGATGCGCGCCAAACGCTTTGTGCATGTCGACGAAATCATGGCCGGCATCGTGGTCATCGGGGTGCTGGGCGTGGCCTGCGACGGCGCGTTCCGGCTCCTGCGACGACTGGCCTGTCCCTATCTGCGTTATCAGCGCTAAGCGCGCTGCCCCTATCCCGATCAATCCCCAACGGAGCACACCCATGCGAAGACTGAAGTTTCTCAAACAACTGATGCGACCCGCGGCGGCGGCCGTGATGGCCGCCTCGCTCCTCAGCAGCCCGGTGCAGGCGGCGGAGAAAGTGCGTGTATCGCTGTTTTCCTGGCCAGGTTATGGTTTCTGGTTCATCGCCAAGGAAAAAAATCTGGTGCCGGACATCGATCTGGATATCCAGATCATCGAAGACCCCTACCAGAGTTTTAGCGCCATGGCCGCGGGCCAGCTGGACGTGACCAGCAGCACCGTGGAGTACGGTCCCATCGCCGCCGAGAAAAAAATCCCGGTGAAGTTTGTGACCTACACCAACCCGTCGATCGGCACGGACAAAATCATTCTGGCGCCGGATATCAAATCGCCCACCGAACTCAAAGGCAAAAAAGTGGCCGTGATGGAAGGCGGCCTGACCCAGATTTACATGGGGATCTGGCTGGAACGTAACGGGCTCAAGTTCAATGACGTGCAGTACGTGAACGTGATCATGGACGACGCCGTGGGCGCGATGGTGAGCGGTCAGGTCGCGGCCGGCGAACTGTGGGAACCCTTCGCCGGCAAGGTGCTGCAGAACCTCAAAGGCTCGCACTACGTGACCACCTCGGCGGAACCATTCTGGAAAGGCAACGCGCTGCTGGGTGACGGCATGTACATGACCGAGGCGCTGGTGAAGCAAAAGCCCGAACTCGCCGCCCTGACCATGCAGGCTTATTTCAAGGCGGTAGCGTACTGGAAGGCGCATCCGGCTGAAGGCAACGAAATCATCGCCAAGGGCCTTAAATTTCCGGTGGCCGATGTGGAACTCGTGATTGGTAAAGACGGCAAACCCTTCGACGGCGGGATCTGGGTGTTCAATCTGGATGAAGCCGCGCGCTTCATGCGGGTGAAAGATGGCGCGGTGCCGATGGGCGGCGCCAACGGCATGCTGGACCACTGGAAGCTCACCAACGAATGGTGGATCAAGTTTGGCCTGATGAAAGAAACCCTGCCGCCGGAAGCCGGGATCGAGTTAGGCCCGATCAAGTCCGCCGTCGCGGCGATGAAATAACGACCACGCGCGCGGGAGCCAGTCGATGACGCCACCGGAGATTGTTGAGCTGGCGCCAAGCGCGCCGCTCCCGCGCGCCGATTTTTTGCAAATTAAAAATGTCTGCAAGGATTACCGGCGCCGGGGCGCGCCGCCCTTGCGGGCAATCGACAACGTGTCTTTCGACGTCACCGAGCGCGAGATCTGCGTGCTGCTAGGCCCTTCGGGCTGCGGCAAATCAACCCTCTTGCGGATGATGGCCGGCCTCGACCGCGCCAGCGAAGGCGAGCTGCTCTTAGCCGACCAACGCATTACCGGCCCGGGTCGCGAACGCGGCATGGTGTTTCAGTCCTATACCTCGTTTCCCTGGCTGACGGTGCGTCAGAACGTTGAGTTTGGCTTGCGCGTGAACGGCGAATCTTTGGCGATCAAGGAAGGCACGGCGGATTACTTTCTCAACCGCGTGAAGCTGGGGGCGTTCGCCGACGTCTATCCCGAACAGTTGTCCGGCGGCATGCGTCAACGCGTGGCGCTGGCGCGCGCGCTCGCCACCTATCCGCGGTTGTTATTGATGGACGAGCCCTTCGGCGCACTAGACGCTGAAACGCGCTGGCAGATGCAGGAACTGCTGCTCGAAGTGGTAACCAAGGAAGCGATGACGGTGGTGTTGGTCACCCACGACATCGACGAGGCGTTATTTCTGGGCGACAGAATCGTGTTTTTGTCGCGGCATCCGGGGCGCGTGAAAGAAATTCTCACGCCGGAATTCAAAGCCGGTCAGCGCCTCACCACCAAGGAGGCGCTCTCCGACTCGCCCGGCTATCACGAGATGTCGAAGCACGTGATTCGCCTGATGCGCGAAGAAGGCGAAACGCACTAGGCCTCGATACGCGGCACCGCCGCCAGCAAGGCCTGCGTGTAGGGATGACGCGGGGCGAACAAGACGTCGTTCACTGGCCCCTGTTCCACAATCACGCCCTGATGCATCACCGCCACGCGGTGCGCAATGCGCGCCACCACCCCGAGGTTGTGCGTGATAAACAGATACGCGATGCCGAGCCGCTGCTGGAGTTCTTCCAGCAATTCCAGAATCTGCGCCTGTACCGACACATCAAGCGCGCTCGTCGGTTCGTCGCACACCACCATGCGGGGCTCGACCGCCAAGGCGCGAGCGATACACAAGCGCTGCCGCTGACCGCCGGAAAACTCATGCGGATAGCGCAGCGCGTGTTCGGCTTTAAGCCCCACCTGCACCAGCAGTTCGCGCACGCGCGCGTCGCGTTGCGCGGCGCTGCCGCCAATGCCTTGCGCCAGCATGCCTTCCTGCAGAATTTCATTGACCAGCATGCGGGGATTCATCGCGGCGAAGGGATCCTGAAAAATCATCTGGAGTTCCCGCCGCCGGATCCGCAAAGCCTCCGAAGAGAGTTGGCGCAAATCATCGCCCCGATGCAGCACCTGCCCATCGGTTAAATCGAGCAGCCGCAGAATGCCGCGCCCCATGGTGGTCTTTCCCGAGCCGGATTCGCCCACTACCGCCAAGGTCTCGCCCGCTTGCAGCGTGAAGGACACGCCGTTAACAGCCTTCACGCTCGCTACCGTTCGTTTGAGCAGCCCCCGCCGAATGGGGAAATGAATGGCCAGATTGCGAACTTCCAGCAGCGGCTGATCGTGGACGACGGGCGCGGTGTGGGCCTGCGGTTCGAGTTTGGGCAGGGCCGCAAACAGCGTGCGGGAATAAGGATGTTCCGGCGCCGCGTAGAAGCGATCGCGCGGCGCGTTCTCCACCACGCGCCCGGCCTGCATCACGGCGAGGTGGTCCGCCACCTGCCAGGCCACGCCCAGATCGTGGGTGATAAACAACATGCCCATGCCGCGCCGCTGCTGTTCGGCCTTGAGCAGCGCCAGCACCTGCGCTTGCACGGTGACGTCAAGCGCGGTGGTGGGCTCGTCGGCGATTAACAGCTCGGGTTCACCGGCGAGCGCGATGGCAATCATCACGCGCTGCTTCATGCCGCCCGAGAACTGATGCGGATATTCACCGGCGCGGCGCTCTGGATCGGGAATGCCGACGGCCGCCAGCGCCCCAATCACGCGCTGCTGCCGGGCCTTCCCGCGCAGCTTGAGATGGCAGGCCAGCACTTCGCCAATCTGGTCGCCCACCGTCATCACGGGATTGAGCGCGAGCTGCGGCTCCTGAAAGATGTAGCCGATCCGCGCGCCGCGGACTTTCGTCATCTCGCGCTCGGTGAGCGGAAACAGCGCGGTGTCGCCCAAGGTGATTTGCCCGGCTCGAACCTGCGCCGCCGCCGGCAGCAGACGGGCGATCGACAGCGCGGTGAGCGACTTGCCGCTGCCGGATTCTCCGGCGAGCACCAGCGTTTCACCGCGCTTGAGCTTGAGCGATAAATTTTCGATGACGGGCTGGTCGCCGATGTGGACACTGAGTTGATCAATCTGGAGCAGGCGATCGGACATGGTTCAGGTTCCTGCGGGCCTTGCGCTGGGGGTCGCTTCACGGGTGCGGGGATCGAAAGCTTCGCGCACGGCGTCGGCAAAAAGATTCGCCGCCAGCACCAGCACAAACATCCATAACATGGCGGCACTCAAGGACCACCACACCGCCGGTTGGCGGGCGAGTTCCATCCGCGCGGCGTTGATCATATTGCCCCAGGACTCCATGCCCGGGTCGACCCCGATGTTGATATAGGTCAGCGCGGCTTCGGCCAGGACCAGTCCGCTGAAATCGAGCACCGTCGCAATGATCACAATGTGCATCACATTGGGTAGCAGGTGGCGCCAGAGGATTCGCGGGCCGCGCACGCCCAGCGCCTCGGCGGCGCGCACGAAGTCTGATTCGCGCAGCTTCAAGGCTTCGGCTCGAAGCAGGCGACACAAGCCGGTCCAGCTGGTGATGCCGAGAATGACGCACAGCGCTAGTAGCCGCAGGTCGGCACGCACGATGAGCGAACTGAAAGCGTCTTCGTGGCGCGTCATCAAACCATCCAGCAACAGCGCGCTGGCCGCCACCAATAACACGCCAGGAATCGAAGCCAGCGTGGTGTAAAGATATTGCACGAGGTCATCCACAAGCCCGCGGTAATAGCCGGCCGCCACGCCCAGCACCAGCGCGAAGGGCAGCGTGACGAGGGTGGTCAAGGTGCCGATGAGCAAACCTGTTCGCACACTTTTGATGGACTGATACAGGACGTCCATGCCGACCTTATCGGTGCCGAAGACGTGATAGCGAGTCGCCAGCGCGCCGCCGAGACCGGCCAGCACGCAGAGCACGAGCAGCGTGAGCGCGGCGGCGCGACCGGCCGGATCATCATTGCGCCGACGCCATGGCCGGCACTGCGCAGGCCACAGCAAGCGCAACAGTAACAACCCGGCCAAAGCGCCGGCCGCGGCGCCGAGCGCGCCGCGCTGGAGAATATCGGCACCCCGCTGGGCCGGGTCGCGCAGATGGGCGCCGCCGTAGCGCAAGCGCGGATATTCCCGCACCACTCGCCCGTCTGCCTGGAGCACGCTTTCCCGGTCGAAACCGAGCAGCGCAAACGGCGCCGAGTAACTGGTCTCCACACCGGTACGCAGCGGCGTGAGCACAAAGTCGAGCACACTGAGGGGCTCGGGCTCGGCCTCGGTGCCGTTGGCGGCTTGCGGCGCAAAGTGCAGGGAATCCAGCAGCGTGATCCCCACATGGGCCAGCAGGATCACAGCGGCGACCATTGCCACCGGCTGTTGCCGCACGCGACGCCAGGGGGCTCGCAGGTGTTCGCGGCGGGAGGCCGTGAAGGCATAGGCCAGCGCGACCCCAAACAGCAGCCAGGCGGCGAGATCACTGAGCAGCAACAGCGGGATGGGCATGGGCTACTCCAGTCGCACGCGCGGATCGGCGATGAGGTAGGAAAGATCGGTCAGCATCAAACCCGCGACATAGAGCAGCGAGCCCAGAAACACCATGGCGCGCACCACCGCAAAATCCTGCGCCTGCAAGGCTTCTATGGTGTAGCTGCCCAAACCCGGAATCGCGAAGAACGCCTCGGTGATAAGCGCGCCCAGAAACAGCGAAGGGATCAGCACCACAACGCCGGTGAGAATCGGAATCAGCGCGTTACGAAACACGTGGCCGAACATCACCCGCGCGTCGCTCAAGCCTTTCGCGCGCGCCATCCGGACGTAGTCCTTGCCGAGTTCTTCGAGGAACAGCGCGCGATACCAGCGCACGCTGCCACCCAGTGAGGCCAGCACGCTCACCACCACCGGCAACAGGATGAAGCGCAAGGAGGCCAGACCATCCGCGTAGCCCGAGATGGGCGCGAGGTGCCACAACTTCGCCAGCAGCCATTGCCCGCCAATGATGTAGAACAAGCCCGAGATGGACATCATTGCCACGCACAGCACGCCGCTCCAGAAATCGAGACGAGTGCCCGCCAACCACGCGATCGCGAGCGACCAGGTCAAGGCGCAGGCCAAACCGACCAGCAGCACCGGCACCGCGATGACCAGACTCGGCCCCATGCGTTCTGCAATATCGGCGTTAATGTCGCGCCCCGCGTCGGACTTCCCGAAATCAAACCGGAACAGCCGCGTGCTGCTATCGAAGAACAAGGTATCGGTGAGTTGGGTCACGCCCGTCTGCGCGGCATTCCAGAACACCGGCCGGTGATAGCCGTGATCGACCTTCCATTGCTCGATCGCCGCCGGCGTGAGGCGGCGCTCGCCTAACTGCATTCGTGCCATGTCGTCGGGTGTATTGACGAGGAAGAAGAGCGCAAACGTGAGGACGTTCACGCCCAGCAAAATCGGGATGGCGTACAGCAGGCGGCGCACGAAATAGCCCATCATCCGATGCGCGCCTCCTGCGCTCGGCGCCAACTGCGCCAGGCCAAACCACCCACGACGAGCACCCCCACCGCCAGCAGTGCGATTGGCGTCCAGTCCGCCCGGTTCCAGTCGCGACGCAATTCTGCGCGCCGGGCGGTGTCGATGCGACGGTATTTAAGCGTGTTGCGCGCCATCAAATTGGGTTTGCCGTTGCCATACCACTGATGGGAGAGCGCATAGGATTGCGGATGCAGACCCCAGAGCCAGGGCGCATCCTCACGCACAATCTGCAACATCTGATCGATTAATGCCTGACGCTTCGGTCCTTGTGGCAAGTTGCGCATGGCGATGAACAGGCGGTCGAACGCCGGGTTGGCGTAGTTGCTGGCATTTTCGCCATGGTGCTCGACCTTGCCGTTCTTGCTGTAGAGCAGAAACAGAAAGTTTTCCGGATCGGGATAATCTGCGTTCCAGCCCCACGCATAAATCTG
>CANFVX010000124.1 GCA_947450495.1 Gammaproteobacteria bacterium | reverse complement strand
TTAAACCTCGGCTCTACGCAGCGCATGAAAATCTACAAGGTGGGCGGCGCGGTGCGCGACCGCCTGCTGGGCATCGCGAGCAAGGACTGTGACTGGGTGGTGGTTGGCGGCTCGGCCGACGCCTTGCGCGAGCAAGGCTATCGTCAGGTCGGGCAGGACTTCCCCGTGTTCCTGCATCCGCAAACCAACGAGGAGTACGCACTGGCGCGCACCGAGCGCAAACGCGGCACCGGCTATCGTGGGTTTGAGGTGGACGCCTCCAGCGCGGTCACGCTGGAGGAAGATCTGGCGCGCCGCGATCTCACCATTAACGCTATGGCCGAGGATGACGCGGGACTCGTAATCGATCCTTATGGCGGGCAGCGCGATCTGGCAGCCGGGATTCTCCGGCATGTGACAGCCGCCTTTGTAGAAGACCCGCTGCGCGTGCTGCGCGTGGCGCGTTTCGCGGCGCGCTTCGGTTTTCCGGTCGCCCCGGAAACGCTAGAGCTCATGCGAGCACTGGCCACCAGCGGAGAACTCGACACCCTCACGCCAGAACGACTGTGGCGTGAACTCGAGCGCGCGCTGCTTGAGCCCTACCCCTGGCGTTTTATCGAAGTGCTGCGCGAGTGCGATGCGCTGCGCGTGCTGTTGCCGGAAGTGGATGCGCTGTTTGGCGTGCCGCAGCCCGCCCGCCATCACCCGGAGATTGATTGCGGCGAACACCTGTTGTTAACGCTCAAACAGGCTGTTCGCCGGCACGCCAACGGGCGCGTGCGCTACGCGGTGCTGCTGCATGATTTGGGCAAAGCCGTGACGCCGCCCCACCTGCTGCCAAGCCATCATGGTCATCATGAATCAAGCGCCAGACTTGCCGAGGCCGTCTCACAACGTCTGCGGGCACCGCAGGCGTATCGCGAACTGGCGGTGCTGGTGGCGCGGCATCACGTTACCGTGCATCAGGCGCTCGAACTACGCCCCGGCACGGTGGTGGATCTGCTCGAAAAACTCGACGCCTTCCGTCGTCCCGAGCGCTTCGAAGAAGTGCTGCTGGCCTGCCTGATCGACGCCACCGGCCGCGGCGGCAAGGCGGATGCGGCTTACCCACAGGCCGAGCGCTTGCGCACAGCGCTCGCCACCGTGCTGACGCTGGACGTTCGTGAAGTGCTCGCCAACACCCCGCCAGGGCCCGCGGTAAAAGACGCCATTCGCCGGGCGCGCATGCGTTTGCTCAGTCCGGACGCGACAGGGACTAGTGGGGAGAACTAGCGCCCCACACTTCCTCTAAACGCTGGTCGCGGCCGCAGTGGTAGCGGTAGAACTTGTAGCGCACGGCGTTGTGCTTGTAGTAGTCCTGATGGTAGTCCTCGGCCGCATAGAACGGCCCGGCGGCCACGATCTCGGTAACGATGGGCTGCTTGAAGCGCGCCGACTTCTCCAACGCCTGCTTGCTTGCGGTCGCCGCGTCCGCCTGCGCTTTATCGTGGAAAAAAATCGCCGAGCGGTATTGCGTGCCCGCGTCGCAAAACTGTCGATTAGGCGTGAGCGGGTCAACGTTGTGCCAGAACACCTCCAGCAGTTTTTCGTAAGTGACGACCGCCGGGTCGTAGACCACGCGCACCGCCTCCGCGTGCCCCGTCACGCCGCTGGAAACTTCCTCGTAAGTCGGATCGACCTTGCTGCCACCGGTATAGCCAGAGGTCACGGACACCACGCCGGGCAGCGCTTCGAAGGGTGGCTCCATGCACCAGAAGCAGCCGCCGGCGAAAGTGGCCGCGGTCTGACCGGCACCGGGAGGCGGGAGCTCGGTGGCGTGTGCGCTCAGGCCCAACATCCACACCGACAGTAGCAGGCTCATTACTCGGGACATGTTCGCTCTCCGTTAACCGACTGTGTAATAAAGACGCCGAGTGTGCGATCAGAGACGGTGGCGCTCATCCCGGACGGCAAAGTCGCGCAGAACAAGTTCATCACCCAGCCCCAGCGCCATGACTTTGAAGCTGGTGCCCATCTCGCTCGGCAACAACAGCATGCGCGCCTGCGCTGCCAGCCGCGCCGCGGCCGCGGGGTCCGCCTGCATGGCCGATTGCAGCTGCGCTTCGATGCCATTGGCGAGGAGAAATCCGGCCTGCGTCGAAAAACCGGCCACCTGCAGGCTGGCATTGACTGCCGCTTCTGCCACCGCGGTGAAGTCGACGGACGCAGTGATGTCCTGTAGCCCCGGCAGCCAGAGCGGATCGTGGTGCAGCCGATGCTTCCAGTAGCAGCGTACGCTGCCTTCGCCCCGGGCGGGGTGATAGTGGTCATGCCGGGGGTTGCCGTAATCCAGCAGCAGCGCGAGACCACGCCGGATGAAGCGCGGCAGGTCAGCCACCCATAGCGCTTGCTGCAGACTGATTTCCCCCACCAGGTCGCTGGGCAAGGCAAGACCGTCCAGTCGCTCTGCGAGCACGGCGGCCAGGGTGCCGTCGGCCGGGCGTTCATGCCAGATCAGGGCATCGGTGTGGTCGCAACCAACGCCACGTTCGAGGAAACCCTCCTCGTCGCATCGAAAGATTCTGGTCGGGAGCGCGTCGAGGATTTCGTTGGCGATGACGAGGCCCTCGAACGGGGCCGCCGGCGCGTCGTGCAGCCAGCCGATCTCCAGCCTGTCCGTAAACGGTAAGGCGCCGAGGCGCGCCCTTTGTTCTGCGCGCAGCTGCGGGCTCAATTCCACAATGAGATAGCGGGCGGGCAGCGCATCTTCGACCGCCAGCGCTTCGAGCACGCTGGCCGCCAGCCGCCCCGTGCCGCCGCCAAACTCGATGATGGTGTCGCCGTAAGCGCTAACGTTGTGCCATTGGCGGGCGAGCGTGCGGCCGAATAGCGGGGAGATTTCGGGCGCGGTCACGAAGTCGCCCTCGGCGCCAAACTTGCGACTGCCGTTCATGTAGTAGCCGAGGCCTGGCTCGAAGAGCGCCAGCGTCATGTAGCGATCGAAGGGCAGGAAGCCGTCGTTGGCCTTGATTTCGTTCACGATCCGCAAGCGGAGTTCGGCGCTCAGCGCTAACTCTGGCGGAGAGGGATCGGGTAATCTCGACGGAACATCCACAGTGTGTCCTTGGCCCAAACGCGGCGCCGCATCGTATCCCCCGTTATGAATGAAGTCATGCTTGTCACTGGCGCGGCCCACCGACTGGGCGCGGCGATTGCGCGACGCCTGCACGCCGAGGGCTATCGCGTGGTGGTTCACTATCACCATTCAGCCGCCGCCGCGAACGCGCTGGCGGCCGCACTCAACGCAGCACGGGCCGACAGCGCCACGGCCCTGGCCGCGGATCTGGGGGATCCGGCAGCGTTACCAACCCTCATCTCCGCTGCCGCTGCCCGCTGGGGTCGCCTCGACGGGCTTATCAACAACGCCGCCGTTTTTCGCCCCACCCCGCTCACTGACGCCACGCTGGACGACTGGTCGAGCATGATGAACGTGAATCTGCGGGCGCCGTTTTTACTCAGTCAGGCAGCGCTGCCCTGGCTGGCGGAAAGCGCGGGCAGCATCGTTAACGTCACCGAT
Organism: Gammaproteobacteria bacterium; assembly: GCA_947450495.1. GTDB lineage: Bacteria > Pseudomonadota > Gammaproteobacteria. The sequence goes on along the minus strand of CANFVX010000124.1, from coordinate 5,158 downwards.
ATTTATGTCGACCGCCCGAAAGCCAATCACGCGATTTACTGCGCGACCAAGGCGGGGCTCGCGGGCCTCACCCGGGCGCTGGCCCGCGATCTGGGACCCAAAATCCGCGTGAACGCCGTTGCGCCGGGCGCCATTCTGTGGCCTGAGCAAGGTGATTCGATTGAACAAAGCAGGCTGCTGGCCCGCACCCCGCTGGGCCGCGCCGGCGAGCCAGGAGATATCGCCACCGCGGTGTTGTATTGCCTTCAGGCGCCTTACGTTACCGGCCAAATCATGGCGGTAGACGGCGGGCGTAGCGTGGTGGATTAAGACTCGACGCGCTTACTTTTTGAAGCGCGTAGCCGCATCAAAGTCTGGCATAGGGCTCGCGAGATGCCAGACCGCAGGACCTGATTCGTACCACCACTTCTGATGGTCGCGTACGGACGACGCTACGCCCGTCTCTTCGCTATAGAACTGAATGTCGACGGTGACGCGCGCTTCATCGCCTGGCCCGTTCCGCAACACCTCAACCTCGTTGTAGTGCGCGACCTTCCAGGGTTTGTAGCGCGACAACACCGGCATCTCGACCTCCGCCTCGCCCTCCCGCGCCTTCAGATAGCGCGAGGCTTCCTCAAAAGAACCCCAGCGAATGAGCTTTCGGTAGTTGTCCAGCGTGTCGGTGAGCGCCACTTCGCGCTGGTCGTGCGCCTTGCGCGCGGCCGACGCACAGCCCGTAAGCGCGACCATCGTGATCCCCAGCAGCAGGCTGCACAGCGACCGGCGGAGCATGGGGAATTCAGTCATTCGCGGAGTCTCCTGAGCGGGTCGGGGCGGGTGAAAAAAGCTGCAGCGGTGCCGTGCGGGCCTGCATGGCAGCCCATAAGTCCGCATAGGACTGGCGGAGTTGCGGATGCAGCACATGGCCCGCGATTTCCGCCAGGGGGCCCAGCACAAAGTTGTATTCGAGAATATCTGCGCGAGGTAGCGGCGGTGTGGCACTGATCTGGTCGCCGTAGGTGAGCAAATCCAGATCCATCGTGCGGGCCGAAAACTTGGGCCCGCCGCGGACTCGCCCGCAGGCGTCTTCAATTTCGCGCAAACTCCGCATCACGGCTTCCGGCGTTTCATCGGTATCGATGCCCACCGCGAGGTTGAGGAAATCATCGCCCTCAAAGCCGGCCGCGGGCGACTGGAAAGTACTGGAGAGCAGCAAGGCGCCGTAACGGGCCCGCAACGCGGCGAGGGCCTGCGCGATATGGCGCTCCGCCGCCATATTGCTCCCGACGCTGATGTACGCCCGGGTCGTCACGCGGGGCGGGTGCGCTCGATTTGGATGCCGACGTCGCGAACCTGCCGCACGGCCGATTTTTTGTTGATTCTGATCTTCACCCACAACACCCCGAATTCGGCGAACAAGGTGTCGGCAATCGTCTCGGCCAAGCGTTCAACCAGTAGAAAGCCGCTGGTTTGCGTGAGTTGAATGACCCGCTTGGTGACGGACTTGTAATCGATGGTGTCGTCGATGGTGTCGCTGCGGGCCGCCGGGCGGATGTCCGTGCCTAAATCCAGATCGATTTCGAGCGTCTGCTCAAACTGGCGCTCCCAGTCCCAGATACCGATGACGGCATCCACGCGAAGCCCGTGCAAAAAAACGATATCCATTGCCATCCTGAGGTGCCGCCCTGATTGGCCTGTTAAGTGAGTCGCAGTATAAAGCTTAAACCCCATAGTCGCCGGTTAAGGCCGGCTGAAAGTGAAGATGATTTCAGACCTCGTGTTCATCCTTGCCAGCTATCTGCTGGGTTCGGTTTCCGCCGCCGTCGTGGTGTGCCGCGTTTTGGGCAAAGGCGACCCGCGCGAAACCGGTTCTGGCAACCCCGGCGCCACCAACGTTTTGCGCGCCCACGGCAAAGGCCCGGCAGCGGCGACACTCATCGGGGATATCGGCAAAGGCGTGGTGCCCGTGTTGCTGGCGCGCTGGGCGGAGCTCGGACCGCTGGTGATTGGCGGTTGCGCCTGCGCCGCCTTTTTAGGCCATCTTTTCCCGGTGTTCTTTGGCTTTCGGGGCGGCAAGGGCGTCGCGACTTTTGTCGGCGTGCTGTTGGCGATGTCGCTGTGGCTGGGTCTCGCGTTTATTGGCACCTGGCTGACGGTGGCCGCGATTACCCGCTACTCCTCGCTCGCCGCGCTGGTAGCCACCGCCGCGACACCGCTCATTGCGGCTCTGGCGCTGGGCCTGCCAGCGCCGATGGTGGCGGCGACCACCGTCATGGCGGCGGCGATTATCTATCGCCACAAGGCCAATATTTCGCGCCTGCTGGCAGGTACAGAAGGCCGGATCGGCAAACGCGGGGCTTAAGGCGGCAACAATTCTTCCAAGGACCAACGGGGTCGCACGCTAAAGGCGTTCGCGCTACTAGCGCCAGCCGCCAGCCGCAAGCTCCCGGCGTAGGCCACCATCGCGCCGTTATCCGTACAAAACTGCAGCGCCGGGTAGCGCACCTGCACGTTCATTTCCTCGGCCAACGTGCCCAAGCCGGCGCGAAGCGCGCGGTTGGCGCTCACCCCGCCCGCCACCAGCAGCGTCTTGCGACCGGTCTGACGCAACGCCCGCCGGCACTTGATGACAAAGGTATCTACCACCGCATCGGAAAACGCCCGGGCGATGTCAGCCTTCGCGCCCGGGTCGTCCGCATGCTTGCGCGCGGTCGTAGCGGTGAAGGTCTTCAAGCCGCTGAAGCTGAAATCGAGCCCCGGCCGATCGGTCATCGGACGCGGAAAACGAAAGCGGGTTGGGTCGCCGTTCAGCGCGAGTTTTTCGACCGCTGGCCCGCCGGGATAATCGAGGCCGAGCAATTTCGCGGTCTTGTCGAAGGCTTCGCCCGCCGCATCGTCCAGTGATTCGCCCAGCACCCGGTAGCTGCCCAGCGCCGCTACATCCACCAGCATGGTGTGACCACCGGAGACCAAGAGGGCCAAAAACGGGAAATCCGGCGGGTCGGGCTCCAGCATGGGGGCGAGCAAATGGGCTTCCATGTGATGCACGCCGAGCGCGGGGATCCCCAACGCGAAGGCCAGCGCCTGCGCTACGCCTGCGCCCACCAGCAGGGCGCCGATGAGTCCGGGCCCCGCCGTATAGGCAATGCCCGTGAGCTCGGGGAGTGCTCGTCCGGCGCTGGCCAGCACCTCGCGGGCGAGTGGCACCACGCGCCGGACGTGGTCGCGTGAGGCCAGTTCGGGCACTACGCCGCCGTAAATGCGGTGCATATCGATCTGGGTAAAGACCTCATGCGCGAGCAGGCCAGTGCCTGTTTCATACAGTGCGACGCCTGTTTCATCACAGGAAGTTTCGATGCCGAGCACCAAATGGGGCGTTCGATCAGATTTTGCGGTAGACATTGTGGTTGACGCTCGTTAGGATTTCCGCCCTCTAGAAATAGCCTAACGCCCAAATCCCGAGAAGTCGCCCGTATGCCATCAGTCCGAGTCCGCGAGAACGAACCTTTTGACGTGGCCATGCGCCGCTTCAAGCGCTCCTGTGAAAAAGCCGGCGTACTCGCCGAAGTCCACAAGCGGGAGTTCTACGAAAAGCCCACTCAGGAACGCAAGCGTAAAGCGGCTGCCGCCGTTAAGCGCTGGCAGAAGAAAGCCGCGCGCCAGAACGCCCGCCGCGTCCGTCTCTACTAAGCCCTGTCCGCGGGGCTCCCTGCCCATGGCTTCAGACACCAGAGACCGCCTGAACGCGGATATCAAAACGGCCATGAAGGCCGGGGATAAAACGCGTCTGGGGACGCTGCGATTCATCAGCGCAGCCCTGAAGCAGCAGGAAATCGACACCCGCACTGACCTTGATGAAGCTGTCGTTATCAGCATCATCACCAAGATGGCCAGCCAGCGCCGCGATTCCATCTCGCAGTTCGATAGCGCCGGCCGCGACGACCTTGCCAACAAGGAGCGGGAAGAACTCACCGTCGTTGAAGAATATTTGCCCGCACCGCTGTCCGCAGACGAAGTAGCCGCCTTCGTTGATGCCGCAATCGCCAAGCTTGGGGCGACGAGCATCAAGGACATGGGCAAGGTGATGAACGAACTCCGTCCCCAACTGACTGGCCGCGTCGACATGGCTGCCGTCAGCACCTCCATCAAGCAACGTCTCGGCGGCTGAGGCCGCAGCCTCACTCGCCACCGCCGATCCCCTAGAATCCACCTGACGGCAATCCAGCCGCAGCAGGAACTTCAGTGGCCGGCAAGATCCAGCAACCCTTCATTGATGACCTCATCACACGCGTCGACATTGTCGAAATCGTGGGACGCTCGGTCACGCTGAGAAAAGCCGGCCGCGACTTTCAGGGCTTGTGCCCCTTTCACAACGAGAAAAGCCCCTCGTTCACAGTGAGTCCCGACAAGCAGTTCTATCACTGCTTTGGCTGCGGCGCCCATGGCTCAGCCATCGGTTTCCTCATGAATCATGATGGCCTGAGCTTCGTGGAAGCGGTGGAAGACCTCGCCGGCCACCTTCATCTGCCCATCCAGTACGAAACCGAGACCAACGCGCCGGCCGCGCCCAGTCATCGCGGGCTCTACGAGCTCATGAACGAGGCGCAACAGTGCTACGCCAAGGCGCTGCGCGAGCACCCGGCGCGCGAGCGCGCGGTGGAATATCTCAAACATCGTGGCCTCACCGGCGCGATCGCGAAAACCTTCAATCTAGGTTATGCCCCGCCCGGCTGGGACACGCTCACCAGCCAGCTGGGCACGGATGTCACCCGCCGCAGTCAGCTGGTGGAAGCCGGCCTTGCCGTGCAACGCGACAACGGCACTTTCTACGACCGCTTCCGCGACCGCATTATTTTTCCCATTCTCGATCGTCGCGGCCGCTGTGTGGGTCTCGGCGGACGCCGCATTGATCAAGGCGAACCGAAATATCTCAATTCTCCCGAAACGCCAATCTTCCATAAGCGACGCGAGCTCTATGGCCTGCATCACGCATTACGGAGCAGTGGGCGGCCCACACGCATCATCGTGGTCGAAGGCTATATGGACGTCGTCGCGCTGGCCCAGCACGAGGTCAACAATGCGGTGGCCACCCTTGGCACGGCGACCAGCGACGAGCATCTGGAGCAAATCTTCAAGCAGGTGAACGAGGTCGTGTTCTGCTTCGATGGCGACAAGGCCG
>CANFVX010000123.1 GCA_947450495.1 Gammaproteobacteria bacterium | reverse complement strand
TGAGCCCAAAGTGCCTTCAACAAGCGTTGGGTCGAACCCTTTAGTTGGCGGTAGCGATATCACCTCATCAAGCGGCCACTGGGACATTGAGCAAATCCGTCCGCGGGACAGTCTCTCTAAAATATTTTCTCGTCGCGGTTTACCTTTAGAAGATTTAGCCAGCGTGTTGGCTGACCCCAGAGCGCGTCGTGCGCTCGCTGAATTGCGAGTTGCGGCATCTGTTAGCTTCTTGCGTGACAGCCAAAAGTTGGTCGGGCTGTCATACCCCATAGACGATTTCAATACTCTCAAAGCTGTTCGAAAAGACGACCGGTTTTTAGTCTCGATCGAGTCAATTACACCGGAACTAAAAGTTGCCACCGCTGCGGGCAGCATCACTCGGTCGCTATTCACAGACCTGCTGGAGGCTGGTGTTTCAGAGCGATTGATCATGCAGTTCGCTGATTTATTTGGCTGGGATGTCGACTTTGTCCGCGATATCAAACGGGGCGATCAGTTCAAAATCGTTTTCGAAGAAATCTTCAAAAACGGGGAGAAAATGGGCACCGGGAAAATTTTAGCCGCCGAATTTTTCAACGATGGAAAGCGCCATAGGGCATTCTATTTCAGCGGGGCCAATGGGGCTGACGGCTATTACAATCAATTCGGCGAGGCAATGAAGAAGGCCTTTTTGCTGGCGCCGTTGAACTTCACCAAAGTAAGTTCGCGGTTCAATCTTGGGCGCATGCACCCGATCCTTAACCGGATCCGCGCTCATAAAGGTGTTGATTACGCGGCCCCAATGGGAACCCCGGTCCGTGCAGTTGCCAACGGGAGAATTGATTTTGCCGGCGTGCAAAATGGATACGGGAATGTGCTGGTGCTTAAGCATGGAGACCGTTACAGCACGCTGTACGGGCACATGATGAAATTCGCCGCTGGGATTTCGCGAGGCGACGCCGTCAAACAAGGGCAATTGATCGGCTACGTTGGAAAAACTGGCTTAGCCACTGGGCCGCACCTACATTACGAATTTAGAGTGGATGGCGTGCATGTAGATCCTCTGACGGCGAAGTTACCGCAGGCAATTCCGCTCGAGAAAAAATACCTGGCCGAGTTTCTCAAGCGGGTGGCGCCGACAGTTAGCCAGCTTGACGGCATATCTACCGACTCAAGCACCCACCGGGAAACGGCCGTATCCAAGAATGACAGCAGTCCGGCGTCCATCGCCAACTAGCAATGCCCTGCTGTTATGAATGAAGGCCTCTACATTGGGCTAATGTCCGGGACCAGCATGGACGGCGTAGATGCTGCGTTAGTGCGCATCACTGATACATCGATATCGCTGATTGGGTACCACGAAGAAGCCTACACATCAGAACTTAGGTCGGTGCTTGAAGCTATCGTCCGCGCTAACACGATTGACCTGGAAACCTTCGGCACTCTGCATATCGCGGTGGCCAAAGCGTTCGCCGCGGTGACACAGACGCTGCTAAAAAGTCTAAACATCACACCCAAGCAAATCGTCGCGATCGGCAGCCACGGCCAAACGCTACTGCATCGACCCAACCTCGCTAATCCGTTCAGCCTTCAAATTGGTGACCCCGCGGTCATCGCGTATCAGACGGGCATAACAACCGTAGGGGATTTTCGAGCCAAGGACCTTGCGGCTGGGGGGCAGGGTGCGCCCTTGGTACCTGCCTTTCACCATTTCGCCTTTGGCCGAGGCCATTCAGAACACGCTGTGCTCAATATCGGCGGCATCGCGAACCTGACACTGTTTACGTCGACTGGCGAGGTTTTCGGCTTCGACACCGGACCTGGAAACACATTGTTTGACCGATGGATTCAAACCCATTCAGGCACATCCTACGATGCGGATGGCGCGTGGGCGCGTTCCGGTAATGTCTCTCGCGGGCTCCTCGAATTATTGTTAAGCGATCAGTATTTCGCGCTAGCCGGCCCCAAATCCTCAGGTCGGGACTATTTCAATCTCGAATGGCTGGCCCGTTACCAAAAGCGATCATCGGGAACGCCGATATCTTCCGCTGATATACAAGCGACGCTCGTAGAATTAACAGCCTGCTCAGTCGCTCGCTCACTCAAGAGCGCGCTACCTAACTGCAAGCAGTTGGCGATATGCGGCGGTGGCGTAAATAACAATTATCTGCTGGACAGAATTCGCGCCCAACTGTTGGGGGTGGAAATTGTTAGCACAGACCAGCTTGGGATTCCGGCATCTGCGGTAGAAGCTTGTGCGTTTGCCTGGTTGGCGGCGCGCCGACTGAGCAATGAGCCGGGCAACCTCCCGTCGGTGACGGGGGCTGCCCGCAGTGTGGTGCTGGGCGGCATTCACCACCCGAACTAAAAAAAGACAGCTAAGGCTTAGACAGAAAAGGACGAGCCGCAACCGCAGGTGGTGGTGGCGTTGGGGTTTCGAATCACAAATTGCGCCCCTTCAAGGCCTTCGCTGTAGTCGATTTCGGCACCGCTTAAATACTGAATGCTCATGGGATCAATCAGAAGCTTAACGCCCCGATTTTCCACCACCGTATCGCCGTCTCCTTCCGCCTGATCAAACGTGAAGCCGTACTGGAAACCAGAGCAACCGCCGCCGGAAATAAACACTCTCAACATCAAGGACTGGTCGCCCTCTTCATCTATTAGCTCTTTGACCTTCAGGGCGGCAGCATCAGAGAAATTGAGTGCTGGAGGAATTTGCTCGAAAGAATTCATGGATTGTTTCCTCGCCGTAACTTGATACGGGCTATTGTTCGGGATTATTCCCGCTGTCCTCAAAACTGTTATGCGTCAACGCCAAGGGCGGCCGGTCAGGATCTGTGATTCTGACCAATTTTCCGTTCACCTCAGCACCCATCGCCATTTCAATCAATCGGTAATGGACGTCCCCGTGGACTCTGGCGTTTGCGGCCAATTCAATGTGCTCGCTCGCGAACACGTCTCCCGTCACTACGCCATCCAAGATGACTCGCGGTACATTGACGTCTCCTTTAATGGAGCCTTTTACACTAACGGTAAGAACGGCGTTTGCCTTTTCAATGGAAGACACAGCGCCAACGATCGTCCCATTAACGTGCAGCCCTCCTGAAAAGACCAGATCTCCATTGATGGTTGTCTGCTGGCCGATCAACGATTCAATACGCGCGGCATGCTTTTTTCGGCCACCGAACAGTCCTGAAATGCCAAACAACTGCGCCATTTTTTAACCGGAGATTTGATATATGACCAAGGGGTGAGGCAATAGGCCGGTGCCGGAGGCTACCTGCGCCTGGATTCAGTATAGTTCCTGCTCATAGCTACTGGAACGCTGTCCATCATGTATCTCTGGCTGAAATCCCTGCACATCATCAGCATGGTCACGTGGTTTGCCGGTTTGTTCTACCTGCCGAGACTCTTTGTCTACCACGCGCAAAGTAGCGATCAGATTAGTATTGAGCGCTTCAAGATCATGGAGCGCAAGCTCTATCGGGGTATCACAACCCCGGGAGGTGTGCTCACGCTGATATTTGGGGCGTCGATGATCTGGATACTTGGATATGAAAACTTCTGCGCGGCTCGCTGGCTACACTACAAGCTGTTGTTGGTTGCTGTACTGGTGGTCTATCACGCCTATCTCGGGCGTTTGGTCGGCGTTTTTGCCCAAGACGCAAACTCGCGAAGCCATGTGTTTTATCGTTGGCTGAACGAGTTCCCGGTGCTGATTCTTGTGGGCGCGGTCGTGCTGGCGGTCATCAAACCCTGATCGAGCGCCTATTCAGACATGAGCTCAAAATCTTCCTTGCGCGCATGACAGTCCGGACAAGTCCAATTCATCGGCAGCGACTCAAACGGTGTCCCGGGGAGAATTCCCTCGTCCGGCAGACCAAGCGCCTCATCATAGATGAAGCCGCAAATCAGACAGAAATAGCGTTTCGCAGCACTCATTTCATTTGGACTCCCTCAAACTTCTCACGGCGGAGAGCGCTGAGTTGGAAGATTTAATTCAGCCTGAAATCTTACGGCGCCCCACGGTGCTCGTCATTGCGGGCCATGACCCTGCTGGCGCCGGCATTCAAGCAGACATTGAAACTGCCGCGTCGCTGGATTGTTACGTCGCGACTCTGGTGACCTGCCTTACAACGCAAAACAGCCGCGGCGTGCAGGCCATTCTGCCAACGCCTGGAGCAGCGCTGCTGGCACAAGCCACATGCCTGCTCGAAGACATCACGGCGCCCGTCGTGTGCAAGCTAGGGCTCATCCCCAATCTGGAGACGCTTGAGGTCGTTCTGGAGATCATCAGTCGCCTGTTACCCGTTGGCACTCGCGTTGTCGTTGACCCTGTTCTCGGCGCAACTGCCGGGGGCCCTCTTTCCAGACCAGAAATGGCTGCGGCGATTGCCACAAGGCTGTTACCGGTCTGCACGGTCGCGACGCCAAACAAACGGGAATTCTTACGACTTAAACAAGCGGCCGGTGAACTGAGCGGTACCAGGAGCACAGCTGACTGGACCCTCATTACCGGCGCAGACGAACCCGGCGATATCATCCGGCACGAATTGCATCAGGGTCGGCGCCTGTATGCGAACTATGACTGGCCGAGAATCGACGGCATCTTCCATGGTTCCGGTTGCACGCTCGCAAGCGCCGTGGCGGCGTTTCTGGCGCATGGCATGAGCGTGCCGGTGGCGGTTGGGCAGGCTCTTAATTACACATGGAATACGCTTTTGCGACCGGTCGCACCAGGCGGCGCGCAATATCTGCCCGGCAGACCTTGAGGACTAAACGAGCGTGAAAAGACGGTTACCTGCGTGCGGGCTGTACGCCATCACTTCAGACCACGAGCAGTATTCGCCAGCGCTGCTGGCCAGTGCGGATGCAGCGCTCCGGGCTGGGGCTGCAATAGTCCAGTACCGCCGCAAAAACCTCCCGCCAGCACGCGCACAGCGTGAAGCAGCGGCCTTGACCTCGCTCTGCGAGCAGTATGGTGCGTTGCTGATTGTTAATGACAATATCGAGCTCGCCCTTGAAGCAGGCGCCCACGGCGTTCATCTGGGACGCGAGGATGGGGATATCCAAAACCTTCCCGGCGCGGTCAGGGCGCGATTGCTGATTGGGATTTCCTGCTACAACTCGCTAGCACTTGCCGAAATCGCAGCCGAAGGCGGTGTCGACTACCTGGCCTTCGGGAGCGTCTTCATCTCCGGCACTAAACCCGCGGCAGTCCATTGTCCGCTGTCGGTGCTCGGCGAAGCCAAAGCAAGATTCGGCTTGCCCGTCGTTGCGATAGGCGGCATCACGCCGGACAATGGCCCGGCAGTCATTCAGGCTGGCGCAGACTTTATCGCCGCAATCGGTGGTGTTTTCGAACAATCCGACGTTTATGCCAGCGCTTTGCGCTATGCCCAGCTTTTCCAACCTTCAGAGTTTTTATAAATGTTTGAACGATCCCAAGCACTGTTCGATGAGGCGAAAGACTGTATCCCCGGCGGCGTTAACTCGCCGGTCCGCGCCTTTAATGGCGTCGGGGGCACCCCTATATTTATGGAGCGTGCAGAAGGCCCGTGGTTGTTTGATGCCGATGGCAATCGCTACATCGACTATGTATGCAGTTGGGGACCCGCGATCGCTGGCCATGCCCATCCGGCAGTTCTTGATGCGATCCGCGAGCAATTGGCGCTGGGGCTTGGCTTTGGGACACCAACCGCAATCGAATCGGTGCTCGCGCGCAAAGTCCGTGAACTCATGCCCATGGCTGAGCGGGTGCGCATGGTCAGTTCCGGCACCGAGGCGGCAATGAGTGCCATTCGGCTCGCCCGTGGATTTACCGGCCGGGATGTCATTATCAAATTTGAAGGGTGTTATCACGGTCACGCCGACTCACTGCTGGTGAAGGCTGGCTCTGGCGCGTTGACGCTCGGGGTGCCCACTTCACCCGGCGTGCCGGCGGAACTGGCAAAACTCACCCTCACGCTGGACTACAACGATATCGATCAGGTGGCCGCGGTGATGTCGACCCACGGCCCTCAGGTGGCCGCGATTATCGTTGAGCCGATTGCGGGGAACATGAACTGCATTCTGCCCCGCCCCGGATTTCTGGAAGGGCTCCGCGAACTCTGCACACGCTATGGCAGCGTGCTGATTCTGGATGAAGTCATGACCGGCTTTCGGGTGAATGCCGGTGGCGCGCAAAGCCTCTACGGTGTGACGCCTGATTTGACGGTGCTGGGAAAAATTATCGGTGGGGGCTTACCCGTTGGAGCGTTTGCCGGCGGGGCGGAAATCATGTCGCACATCGCGCCCAGCGGCCCCATCTATCAGGCAGGCACTTTGTCAGGTAGCCCACTGGCCATGGCCAGCGGCCTTGCCACCTTGGAACTGGTGTCAGCGCCCGGATTTCATGCCGAACTCGGTCGGCGCACTCACCAGCTGACGGAAGGGCTGAGATCCATTGCGAGTCGTTGCGGCATCCCGTTTACCACCAACGAGGTGCCCGGGATGTTCGGCTTCTTTTTCACCGAACAATCGCGCGTTGAGACCTTCAAGGATGTTGCGGCCTGCGACATCGCGCGCTTCAAGGCATTCTTTCACGCCATGCTGGAAGCCGGGGTGTATCTTGCGCCGTCAGCCTTTGAAGCGGGCTTTCTGTCCTCGGCCCATTCAGAGGCCGTCATCAATGCGACGCTGGAAGCGGCCGAAGTCGCTTTCAAGCGACTTCGGGCCAGCTAATCGCCTTAGATTTCTGTGAACAAGCCGACGCGCAGATTGGAACCGGTGTAAATTTTTTCGCCGTCCACTTCCATCACCGCGTCGGCAATGCCCATCACCAAGCCTCGCTGCACCACGCGCTTGAGGTCGATGCGATAGGTCACCAGTTTTTTATCCGGGGTCACCTGACCTGAAAACTGGATTTCGGAACCGCCAAGGGCGCGCCCTCGTCCCAACCCGCCTTTCCAGGCCAGAAAAAAGCCGATGAGCTGCCACATGGCATCCAATCCGAGACATCCGGGCATTACCGGATCGCCCTGAAAATGGCACTGGAAAAACCAGAGCGCGGGGTCGATGTCCAGTTCTGCGACGATTTCGCCTTTCCCGTAGCGACCGCCAACGTCGTCAATTTTCATGATGCGGTCGAACATCAGCATCGGCGGTTGGGGAAGCTGGGCGTTACCCGCCCCGAACAACTCGCCGCGACCGCAGGCAAGCAATTCATCATTGGAGTAGGCGTGCTTGCGCAGTCCGTTAGCGATGACCGGCGCGGTGGTATTGATAGGTTCGGATGCAGGCATTGGCGTCGCTCTAGAGGGGATTCAAGTATAACAGTTGAAAACAGGGCTGCCCGTCCGGGCGTTAATCGAATTCGAAGACCACCGTGATACAGGTATTGCCTGGCGCCGAATCGATTCTGATCGTGCCCCCGTAGCCGCCCTCAACCACGTCCCGCACGACCGAGAGCCCAATCCCCTGCCCTTCCGCCGACTCATCAAGACGCAAGCCACGGCGTAACACTTCCGAGGCCAGCGCGGCGGGCATCCCCGGACCATCATCATGCACGCTGACCTCCAGCGCCGGTCGGTTTTGACCGGGTCGGCGGGGTAGTGGGCGCACCGCGATTGCGACCGCAGCGCGCCCCCACTTGCAGGCGTTGTCAGCCAGATTCCCCACCACTTCCATCAAGTCGCCCTGATCGCCGTAGAACAGCGCATCGGCTTCCGCCGTGGTGGTGATATCAAGCGCCCGTGCGTGATAGACCTTCCTGAGCGAACCCGCAATTCGTTCAAGCACAGGCGCCGCCTCCAGCGGCGGCGCGAAGGCGTGCCGCCCGACGGTGGCGGCCCGTTGTAACTGGTAACGCACGGTATCGTCGATCTGGGCCACCTGATCCTGCACCGTCTTACGCGCTTCGCCTTCAAGCCCTGCGCCTTCGAGTTGGGAACGAATCACCGCCAGCGGCGTTTTGAGGCTGTGCGCCAGATCGCCCAAAGCATTGCGGTAGCGTTGAACATGGAAATCGCGCGCCGTGATAAGCGCATTGAGGTTGCGGGTCAGCGCCCGGAGTTCACGCGGATAGGCGCCGGTGATTTCACTCTGCCGGCCCGCCTCGATCGCCCGCACTTCCACCGCCACCTGACGCAACGGGCGCAGCCCCCAGCGCAAGATCAAGGTCTGCACCAGCAGCATCAGGGCTGCCAGCCCGCCAAACCATCCCCATAAACTGCGACGAAAGCGCTGGATCTGCAGGTCGTAGGCTTTGCGTGCTTCGCAGACCTGAAATTCGTAGGTGGTGGGCTCAGCTTTCCCACGGGTTTCCCACTCCACGGCATAGCTAAGGCAAAACAAAGGTTCTGCTGCTGAACTGATCGGGGCCTGAAAACTGAACTGGCCCACTTTGGTCGTCGGCGGTTGCTGCACGCCGAGCCCGAGCATCGAGCGCGAGCGCCAGACCGGATCGCCTGCGGCCGAAAAAATCTGGGCGTATTGCCCGGAATCAGGCACAGCCAGCGAGGGATTGGGCAGGGTATCGGGCAGCGGGTGGAGCGCCGGCTCGTCCAGATTGGCCAGACTGAGCAGCATAAAAATCTGGGCCTTTAGTCGGTCCTGAACGGAGGCCATCGCGGTTTCGCGAAAGACATGGTCAATAGCGAAGCCGGCGACCCCAAGGAACACCACCAGCATGGCGCCGGCGGCCGACAGAACCCGGGCATTAAGCGAGCGCGGCAT
>CANFVX010000122.1 GCA_947450495.1 Gammaproteobacteria bacterium | reverse complement strand
GGGCAGGGTGTTGCCAAAGCTGGTCGCGCTGGGGGCCGACAGCAGGTTCACGGCGCCGCTACCGGTGGTGACATTGCTACCGCCTACGTTCAGCGTTTGCGCGCCGAGGACCAGCGCGGCTTGCGCGCCGGCGGCCTGTAGGCCTAGCGCGAGGGTGAGACTCGCAAGGACTTTCTTCAACATTGGGTTTACTCCGGAGCTCGACCATGCCAGCGGGATAGCTGCGCATGCCGACGCTTCTGCTGCCCGAGTGTGGCCGCCGCATGTGACAGCCGGCCTTCAGTTTTGTAGCGAATTCATGACAAAGGTCATGGCGGACGCATTTAGCCGAAGGGCTTGATGCCGATCGGCAAAGCGGCAATATTCCACGATACGTTTCATTCCTCGCGCCGGAGCCTGCTGCCCGATGTTCGTCTCCCCCGCAGCCGTCGGCGAAAAATGCGGCTTGCAGCCCGCGCACAGCGGTTTCAGCCACGCGGACTGGCACAGTCTCGCCAGCTTCTGGCACCCCGTCGCCTTCTCGCAGGAAGTGGCCGACCAGCCCTTCGCGGCACGTTTGCTGGATGTCGATTTGGTGCTTTATCGCCACGCGGCCGGGGTGACCGTGGCGCTCGACCGCTGCCCGCATCGCTCGGTGCCTTTAAGTCGCGGCAGCCTCAAGGCGCACACGCTGGCGTGCGCGATGCACGGCCTGCGTTTCGACGGCACGGGCCGCTGTGTCGCCATTCCTTCCGCCGGCGAAGGCCTGCGCGTGCCGGATCGCCTGCAGCTGCGAACCTTTCCCAGCATTGAACGCTACGGCATTGTCTGGACCTGCCTGAACGGCGAGCCGCGCTGGCCCTTGCCCGAATGGCCGGCCTTCGAAGTGCCCGGGCGCGCGTTCTATACCGCCACCGATATCTGGCAGGCGTCCGCCGTGCGGCACGTTGAGAACTTCAACGACGTCGCCCATTTCCCCTGGGTGCACGGCGGCACCTTTGGCGGTGAGGCCGAGTGGACGGTGCCGGTGTACGAAGTAGCGTCCACCGCTTACGGGCTCAGTTTCCAGTTGCCGTATGTGGAAGGCGGCAACCGCTTTCCGGACGAGGCCGGACGCGGGCTTACGCAGCGCGAGGTGGTCTACACCTACGAACTCACCTTTCCCTTCTCGACCATGCTCGTGGTGGACGTTCAGGGCTCCGATTTCACGCATTGGTTTTGCGACACCGTGTGCCCGCGCGCGGTGGGCGAGACCCGCATCTTCCAGATTTTTACCGACACCCAGGGCGTGGCCGATCCGGCGTACTGGATTGCAGACGCCTAGCACATCAACCGCGAAGACAAGCACCTGGTGGAAAGTCAGCCCTGGGCTTTGTCGCTGGACGGGCGTGACGAGGGGCATATCCCCGCAGATCGGCTGTCGCTGGCCTATCGCCGCGCGCTGACAGAGAAGTTCGGGCTGGGCCGCGCATGAGCGATCCCGTCTTGTTGGGCGATTGGCACGCCGTATCTCAGTCAGATGCGCTAAGGGTCGGTCAGGTGCTGGGCGCGACGGTGCTGGATGAGGCCGTGGTCGTGTGGCGCGATAGCGCCGGGGTGGCGCATGCGTTTCGCGATCGCTGCCCGCACCGGGGCGCGAAACTCTCACTCGGCTGCGTGCGTGACGGCCTCGCCCTGCAATGCCCTTATCACGGCTGGCGTTTCGACGGCGCGGGCCGCTGTGTGGTGATGCCAGCCCAGCCGGGGCAGGACGCGCCGGAAAAATTCAGCGCGCAGACGTTGCCGCTGGTGGAAGCCTGGGGGCTGGTGTGGGTTGCGCTGTGCGCCACGCCGGCGCCGGTGCCGGTGCCGGTCATGCCGGAGGTGGATGACGACTACGCGCTGGTGGTGGACGGCCCCTACGAAGTCGCGACCAGTGGCCCGCGCGCGGTCGAAAACTTCCTCGATATGGCGCATTTCCCGTTCATCCACAGTGGTTCTCTGGGCGCCGAGCCCTACACCCAAATCGCCGACTACCCTGTTGAATTGAGCGCCGACGGCGTGCGCGCCACCGGCTGCAAGGTGTGGCAGCCGCAGACGACGCTGGTGGCCGAACGCGGCACCGAGACGGCTTACACCTACTGGGTGCCGCGCCCCTTGCGCGCCCTGTTAACCAAGGAACCCGGCGCCAAAGGGGAGAAGCCCAGCGATGTGATCATGCTGGCCGCGACCCCTGTCAGCGAAGTCCATACCCAAATCTGGTTTGTGATGGCGATGACCTATGCCAAAGGCCAGCCCGCCCAGCCCTTCAGAGATTTTCAACACACGATTTTTATGCAGGACAAGGCGGTGCTGGAGTCGCAGCGGCCGCAGCGTTTGCCGCTCGACCCAATGGCCGAATGCCATCAGCGCGCCGACCGCCTTAGCCTCACTTATCGCCGTTGGCTGGCCCAATTGGGTTTGCGCTATGGTGTGATTCCCCTCGCCTGAGACCTGTCCCGCGTTATGAGCGACACCGCCTACCCGATCACGCACGACTGGTATCCCGTCGCCGCCGTTGAGGCCGTGGTCGAAGGCCAAATCGCAACCGCCACCCTCTTGGGCGAAGACCTTGTCATCTGGCGCGCAGGTGCTGAGGTGATGGTATGGCGCGACCAGTGTCCGCATCGCGGAGCGCGCTTGTCGCTGGGTCGCATCGAGCATCAGCAGTTGCATTGCGCCTATCACGGCTGGGCGTTTGATACGGCGGCCCGCTGCGTGCGGGTGCCCGCTGTGCCGGGACTGGTCATGCCGGACAAAGCCCGCGCGCCGCGCTGCGAAGTGCAGCTGCGGGCGGGCTTGGTGTGGGTGAGCTTAAGCGCCACGCCGCCGCCGTTTCCCGAGATTGGCTGGCTGGAAGACACAAGCTTCCAGCATCTCTACTGCGGGCCCTATCACATGAAATCCTCGGGTCCGCGCGTGATCGAAAATTTTCTGGATGCCGCGCACTTTCCTTTCGTGCATGCCGGCTTTCTCGGCGTGCCCGAGCAACCGGCGCTGGACGCCTACGAAGTCACCCGCACCGCCCATGGCGTGCAGGCACTCGGCCTGCGCGTGTTCCAGCCCAACTACGACGGCAGCGGCGCGGCGGGCACGGTGGCCTACGACTACGAAGTGCATCGCCCGCTGCTGGCCAGTCTCAGTAAAGCGGTGGATGAGACGCGGCGCTGGGCGATGCTGTTTGCGGTAAGCCCCGTCTCGGAAACCGAATCGCGGGCGTTCGCCGTGTTGGCGCAGAACTATCCGTCCGACACCACCGACGAGGCGATCCGGCAGTGGGAAGACACCATCACCGCACAGGACATCCCCATCGTTGAGTCACAGCGGCCCGTGCGCTTGCCGCTCGATATGGGCGCTGAAATTCATGTGCGCTCAGACCGCCTGGCGGTGGCCTATCGGCGGTATCTGCGTGAGATCAACCTGCACTACGGCGTGTGCTGAGCGATTTCAGCATGAGCGCTACGCCAGTGCATTTTTCAGACACCGAGCGCGCCGCCCTCGGCGCCTTCTGGCACCCGGTGGCTTATGTCAGCGAGCTTGGGGACGCGCCTTGTCGGGTCACGCTGCTCGATGTCGATCTGGTGCTGTGGCAACACGCGGGGGCGCTCAGCGTTGCCCACGACCAATGCCCCCACCGGGGCAGCCGCTTGAGCACGGGCTGGGTGGCAGAAGGCCAGTTGGTGTGCCCGTATCACGGCCTGCATTTTGATGGGCAGGGCCGCTGCACCAGAGTGCCGGCGCAAGATCCGCAAACCCCGATTTCTGCGCGCTTGCAGCTAAATACCGTGCTTTGCGTTGAGCGCTACGGCCTGGTGTGGGTGTGTTTGTCGGGCACGCCGCGGCTGCCCTTGCCCGAGTGGACGGCGCTGGAGAGAGCCGATTACCAGCAGTACGCGAGTCATGCCGACTGGCAGGTCAGCGCGGGGCGGCACGTGGAGAACTTCAACGACATCGCGCATTTTGCGTGGGCGCACGCCGGCACTTTCGGCGCCCGCGAACAGCCTCTTTTGCTGCCGGAACGTATTGAAGAAACGCCGCTGGGCCTGCGCCGCACGACCCGCGTGGCGCAGGCTGAGCGCGATACCTTTACCGACGCCGCTATCGTCACCGAGGCCGACTACCGCTACGAGTTCACCTATCCGTTTGCATCCAGCTTGCGCATTGCCTATCCCAGTCTGGGCACGGAGTGGATTTACAGTGCGGCCTCGCCGGTGGGCCCGGCGCAGACGCGGATTTTTATCCTGAAGGCACGCGACTACGGGCAGGATGAGCCGCTCGCGGACTGGATTGCGTTTCAGGACGCGATCAACGAAGAAGACCGGCGCGTGGTGGAGCAGCAGCGGCCACGCGCAATCGCGCTCGATCCGGCTGCCGAAGGCCACATCGTGGCGGATGCCTGGTCGCTGGCGTTTCGGCGGCGCTGGGCAAGTTTCGGGGTCAACGGCCCCCTCTGAACGAACACGGATTACTCATGGAAAAAACGTTTATTTCCGCCGGCGAACTGCTGCGCGATTCCTTCCAGCTGGCGGCCACCATCTATGACAGCGGCTTTCGGCCGGACTTCATCGTGGGCATTTGGCGTGGCGGTACGCCGGTGGGGATCGCGGTGCAGGAATACTTCGAGTTTCGCGGCGTCCATACCGACCACATCGCCGTGCGCACCGCGAGCTATACCGGGATTGCCGAACAATCGAACACCATTCGCGTGCATGGACTGCACTATCTGCTGGACAACGCCAACGCTGGGAACAGCGTGCTGGTGGTCGACGATGTGTTCGACTCTGGCCGGAGCTTCAAGGCGCTGCTGGACGAATGGGCGCGGACCGCGCGCTGCAACCTGCCGAAGGACATCCGCCTCGCGGCGCCCTGGTACAAGCCATCGAATCGCAAGGTCGATTTAACCCCGGACTACTTCGTGCACGAGACCGACCAGTGGCTGGTATTCCCGCATGAAATGGTGGGTCTAACCGAAGCCGAGATCCGCGCCGGCAAGTCTGATCTGGCGGGCATGGCGGAGATATTTTTTGGCCCGGGCGACGCGGGCTGAGGGGGCAGTCGCGCTCCTTAATCGCGCTTTTGTGCCGCGCGCCGCACCGAGCAAGGGCAGTGCGGTAAAAGAGCAGTCCCCGGCGCGCGTCAACACAAGGCTTAAAGCCCAGAGGCTCAGTTCTTGCTACCTCGCAAGGTAGAATTTCGGGTCAATGTGGCACCCACCCGACGACCCACTGCCTTGCTTGAGCGCACGGCGGCGACCTTTATTTTTTAGCAATCACTGACGGAGGAAGGTAGATGACTTTCAAGCGAAGCATTGGGCGCCTGGTCGGCGCACTGGCGCTGGTGGCGGCAATCGCGCCGGGCACGGCGATGGCATGGGCCGATTGGCACGAGGGTCTGATCGATGTCGTGTTTGGCTGCTGCTACAAGCAGTACTCCAATCAGGTCGACCAAGACAGCGGCTTCAGCCGCAGCGATAACGACTCGAAAGCTGAAACCGACCTCACCACGCTTACCGCCCAGTATTCCAATGGCTGGAAGTACGGCGGCACCTTCCTCTACGTCGACATGCTGATCGACGACAACCAGTCTGATGTGTCGTTTTTCTCGCAGGGTTTCGAGTTCATCAGCTCGCACAAGGTGTTCAAGATTGACTACGAAACGCCGACGCACGGCATTCTGAAAGACGTGCAGGCTGCAGTTGGCTGGCAGTTGGGCAATGTGCACGACTACTACGCCGGCACCTATGCCAACCAGACCGCGCAGGGTGCGGTGGGTGATCCGTTCATCAAGGTGGTCTATGACGCCCACGACATCATCGATGTCTTCTACGGCATCGATCTGCAGTTCGGCGTGCCGGGTTTCCAGTGGGTGGGCTTGTCGATTGGTCAGTACAACGACCAGAACACGGAAACCGACTACGAGGACCAGTGGACGGCCAATCTCTACTACCGCATCAACTGGTACATCGGTCCCACGCGCTGGCAGGCGGACGGTTTTATGCAGTGGTACGACGAGCGCAATTCCGCGCACAGCGGTCCCCTGACCGCCGCCTACCTCTACTCCCAGCACCAAATCAAGCTCGATGCCGGGCTGCTGCTGTTTGGTCGGCCGAACACGATGATGGTCGGGACCGAAATCCAATGGACGCAGAACACCTTTGGCGTCGCCGACCTGCGCGACACCACCGGCTTCGCGCCGAAAGGTCAGGCGGTGGCGGTATCTACCGACGAATTCTTCCCGACCGTCATGGTTGAGTGGGTGTTCTGAACGCGCTGCGACTGGAGATCAGTATGAAATTTCTTAAAGCGATTACCGCCGCACTGTGTGCCGTCGCCGCCTTGATGGCGGTGCCGGTGCAGGCCGCGCCGCCCACGGAACTCAAAATTGCGGCCGCCTTGTCGGTCGGCCCCGATGAACCGTGGGACGGTTCTTTTCTGGCCGCCTGGGAAAAAGTGCGTGGCGAGAAGCCGCACGGCCTGAGCATCAACGCGCCCACCTATACCGAAGGCGTGTGGGGCGACAGCGCCGAAGCCGTGGCCAGGCTCTACGCCCGCAAGGGCTACGACATCATCTGGATGCACAGCTCGTATTCGGATCAGGTCAAGCGCATCAAGGACAAATATCCCAACATCATGTTTGTGGTGGTGGGCTCTGGTAATGAAGGCCTTGGCGGCAATCAGTACTGGGTCTATATGCGCAACCATGAGTCGGCCTACCTGCAGGGCGTCGTGGCCGGAATGACCACCAAGACCAAGACGTTGGGCTTTGTGGGCACCTTCCCGGCGGATGACGTGCTGGACGCGGCCAACGGTTACTTCATGGGCGCGGAGTCGGTGAATCCGGGCATCAAGAAGAAAATAGCGTTCGTCGAATCCTGGTGGGATCCGCCGATGGCGCGCGAAGCCTCGATGGCCCAGATCGCCGCCGGTGCCGACAACATCATGATGAGCGCCACGGCCTTCGAAGCCTGCCGTGAAAAAAAGATCCAGTGCCATGGCGCCTATAAAAACTGGATCCCGGACGCGCCCGACGCGGTGATGACGAGCTTCGTTTCCAACTGGGAGCCGGCGCTGCACTGGATCATCGACGAGTGGTACAAGGTGCGCTCCACGGACGGCAAGTTCGCCGGCAATACCGACAAGAAATGGTTCTCGATGGCCGATGGTGGCACCAACGCGGCCTTGAACGACGCCCTGCCGGCGGACGTCAAAGCCAAGGTGGAGGCAGTGCGTCAGGACATCATCTCCGGCAAATTGCAGGTGCCCTTGGTGGTTGAGCCGATCAAGGGCGACTGACAAGCACGCAATGCCCATTCGAACGCGGGCCGGTTTGAGGTGCTTATGCCTCATGCCGGCCCGAGCACCCCAGCAGAAAGGTAAGCCGTGAACGCCGCGGAGCCATTACCGCAAGGGCTTGAGCTTGAGGCGCTGCTACGCGTCGAAGGCCTGCACAAGCGCTTTGGGGAGGTCGTCGCCAACGAGGACATCAGCTTCGATGTGCGCGTGGGCGAAATTCACTGCTTGCTGGGCGAAAACGGCGCCGGAAAATCGACGCTGACCGAATGCATCTTCGGGCTCTACCAGCCGGATGCAGGGCGGATCAGCTTGCGCGACAAGGCGCTGGGGACCGGCAATCCGCAGGACGCCATCGCCGCCGGCGTGGGCATGGTGCACCAGCATTTTGTGCTGGCCGAACCCATGACGGCGCTGGAGAACATCATCATTGGCGCGCCCGGCGAACCGCTGTTGATGGATCTGCGGCAGGCCGAGGAGAAAGTCCGTGCGCTGTGTGCGCGTTACGAACTCGAGCTGCCCTTGCATCGCCCGATCTGGGATCTCTCGGTGGGCGAGCAGCAGTGGGTGGAGATTCTGAAGTCGCTGTATCTCGAAGCGCGCCTGCTCATTCTTGATGAACCTACCGCCGTGCTGACGCCGCAGGAGTCGGAGCGACTCTTCGCGATCCTGCGACGGATGACGGCCGCTGGCCTCGCGGTGCTGCTGATCACCCACAAACTGGATGAGGTGATGCAGTCGGATCGCGTGAGCGTGCTGCGGAAGGGACGCTTGGTCGGGACCGTGGTCACGGCCGAGGCCACCCGCCAGTCCTTGGCGCACATGATGGTGGGGCGGGAGGTGGTGTTGGCTACCGCGCGAGCGTCGCAAGCGCGCGGCCCGGTGCTGCTGGAAGTCTCGCAGCTACAGGTGCGACACGCCTGGGGCGGTCACGCCGTCGACGGTGTGGATTTCACCCTGCATGGCGGCGAAATCCTCGGTCTGGCAGGCGTTGCGGGCAACGGCCAGAACGAATTGTTTGAAGCCATTGTGGGCGCCCGCAAGGTCGCCGCAGGGCGAGTGCGACTCGGGGAGACGGATATCACCGGTCGTCCGGTCGCCGAGATCAGCGCGCTGGGCCTCGGCCATATTCCTGACGATCGCTACGGCAAAGGGCTGATTGGTGAATTCTCGATTGCCGAAAATCTTCTGCTGGGGCGTCAGCGCAGCCCGGATTTCGCGCGCCACGGCTTTCTCAAGCGACCGCGGATCACCGAATTCGCCGCCGCCTGTATGCGTCAATTTGGCATTCTTGCGCCGGGGAGCCATACCTCCGCCCGCCGTTTGTCCGGCGGCAACGCCCAGAAAATTATTCTCGCGCGCGAATTCTCCCAATCCACCTGCGTGCTGCTGGCCAATCAGCCCACGCGCGGTCTGGATGTTGGCGTTATTGAATACGTGCATCAGCAGCT